>CAXGRO010000565.1:0-4145 GCA_964012055.1 uncultured bacterium | reverse complement strand
CCACCGGCTACCCGGCGCGACGCGCCGCCAGCGCCACGGTGTGGACAAAAAACGCCATGGAGGCCGATATTATCGCTACGGCCGTTTTTGTCTTGGGGCCCAAGCGCGGCATCGACTGGGTCGAAAGCCTGGCGGCCACCGAAGCGCTGGTGTTTTACGAAGAGGAAGGCCAATTGCACCACCGCGCCACCGCGGGCGTGGCGGACAAACTGGAATTTTTGCACAAATCGGAACTCGTATTTTAGCAACCACCTCCTTAAGGTATACGCACAAATGAAACAGAACTGGAAACCCCTATTCATCGTCGCCCTCATTTCCCTGGCCGTCTACTACTTGCTGCCCAGCTTTGAGTTCTACGGCCTCACCGCCGAGCAAAAGACCGCCATGGAACAAAGCGACCCCGGTCGGCTAGAAGACTTGCACAAGAACTCGCTCAACTTAGGCCTCGACCTGCAGGGCGGCATCCATCTGGTGTTGGAAGTGGACCTGAGCGAACTGCCCGAAGACCAGGCCATCGACGCGGTGGCGCGCGCCAAAGAAATCATCCGCAACCGCGTTGACCAATTTGGCGTCGCCGAACCCACCATCCAGCAGCAGGGCGACACCCGCATCATCGTCGAGTTGCCCGGCGTCCAGGATGTAGACCGCGCCAAGAGCCTGGTGGGCCAGACCGCCCTGCTCGAATTCCAGCTCCTCGAACCCGTCGAAGAGCGCAACAACATCCTGGCCCGCATCAACAACCTGAGCAGCGGCAAGAGCGACACCACGGCGGCGGACACGGCCGCGGCCGAAGAGACCGGCCTCTTTGACGAACCCGCTGCCGCACAGGACGCAACGGCCGACAAATCGCTGTTCTCGCTGCTGGTGACCCGCGGCGACGACATCGCCATACCGGCCCGTGCCCTGCCCCGCGTCAAAGCTATCTTGAGCGACCCGCGCGCCCAGAGCATCGTCCCTAGCGACATGGAATTTCTCTACAGCAGCAAGGCCGAGGGCGACGAAATAAATTCGTACTACAACCTCTACCTGGTGCGCAAAGAGGCGGAGATGACCGGCGAAGTACTGCAAAACGCCACCGTCTCCACCAGCCAAGACATGGCCAACTTTGGGCTGCCCGAGGTGGATTTTGTCACAACCGACGAGGGCACGCGCCGCTTTGCCTACGTCACCGGCGCGCACGTCGGCGAGCGCTTAGCCATTGTGCTCGACGGCGCCGTCTACTCGGCCCCCAACATCAACGACAAAATCTCCGAGGGCCGCGGCCGAATCACCGGCAATTTTGACCAGGCCGAGGCGCAAGACCTGGCCATCGTCCTGCGCGCCGGCACCCTGCCGGCGCCCATCGAGATTATCGAAGACCGCACTGTGGGCCCGTCCCTGGGCCGCGATTCCATCGAGCAGGGCCGCATGGCCGCCATCATAAGCATGGTGATCATCGCCGTCTTCATGCTGGCTTACTACCAGATCGCCGGCATTGTCGCCGACATTGCCCTCAGCCTCAACATACTTTTTGTGTTCTCCATTCTCGCTGCTTTCCACGCCACTCTCACCCTGCCCGGCATCGCCGGCATCATTCTCACCATCGGCATGGCGGTGGACGCCAACGTGCTCATCTTTGAGCGCATCCGCGAGGAATTGCGCCACGGCAAAACCATTCGCGCCGCCATCGACAGCGGCTACAGCAACGCGCTGTCGGCCATTGTCGACGCCAACGTCACCACCTTCCTGGTGGGCGTCGTGCTCTACCAGTTTGGCACCGGCCCCATCCGCGGCTTTGCCGTGACCCTGATGATCGGCATTATCTCCAGCCTCTTTACCGCCTTCTTCGTCACCCGCGTAATTTTCAATCTACTCACCCGCCGCGCCTCGGTCGAACAGGTGAAGATGGGCCCCATACACCTCTTTGGCAGTCTGGCAATTTCCTTTCTCGAGCGCCGCAAGGCCGCCTTTGTCGCCTCCGGCGCCGTGCTGGCGCTGGGCCTGGTGTCGATGGTGGCCATCAACGGCATCAACAAAGGCATAGACTTTGCAGGCGGCACCTTGTTGGAAGTACACTTCGACCCACCCGTGTCCGTCGAAAACATCCGCGCCAATATGAACCAGGTGACGGTAGGCGACAAAGTGGTAGACCTCAGCTCCAGCGAAATTAAGGAATTCGGCTCGGCCAACGACATCCTCATCCGCGTCGCCCAAAGTGCCTCGGGCACCGACCTGGGCGACGGCATCAAGAGCGCCCTCAAGAGCGGCTTTGCCGACAACATCCAGAGCGAAACCGAGTGGATCCGCCGCGAGGAAAAAGTGGGGCCCAAAATAGGCGAGGAGTTGAGCGGCGCGGCGGTGCGCGCCATTTTGGTGTCGCTGGCGCTCATCCTCATCTACATGGCCATTCGCTTCCACCGCTTCCTCTACGGCATTGCCGCGGTGGTCGCCCTCTTCCACGACGTGCTAATCACCCTGGGTCTGCTCTCGCTTTTTAACATCGAGATCACCTTGGCGGTGGTGGCCGCCCTCTTGGCCATTGTAGGTTATTCGCTCAACGACACCATCGTCGTGTTCGACCGCATCCGCGAAAACCTCAATATGAGCCGGCGCCAGGGCTTTGGCACCATCATAAATATCAGCATCAACGAGTGCCTGAGCCGCACGCTAATCACCTCGCTGACCACTCTGGTGGCGGTGGCGGTATTGATGATATGGGGAGGCGAGGTAATTCGCGACTTCACCATCACACTGATAATTGGCGTGCTCATAGGTACGTACTCGTCGATCTTTGTCGCCAGTCCCACCCTCTACCTCGGCTACCAGCGCGCCGAGGAGAAAGAAAAGAACGCATAGCGGGGCCAGGCCCAGCGGGTCGCGGCCTGCCCACGCCATGAAAAACCTTGGCATCTGCGCCATCATTCTCGTCCTGGGCGTATTGGGGCCGCAGAACAAAATAACCGCCCTCTACGCCCCGGTGTGGATGCTGGGCCTGCTCGTCCTGCTGGCCTTTCTCGGCGAACAATGGGGCCGCCAGTTGCGCCTGCCGCCGCTCGTCGGTTGGCTCGCCGCCGGACTCGTTTTAGGGCCCGTTGGGCTCCACGTTGTATTCCCACCCAAGTATTTCTTTTTGCAATTCTTCCAGGCCCTGGCCGCCGTCTGGCTCGGCTTTCAGGTGGGCCTTGGCTTGCGCTGGTCGCAAACGACGCCCGCCTGGCGCATCCCCGCCCTGAGCGCCGCCGTTACCCTGACCACTTGCCTGCTCACGGCGCTGGCCCTGACTTTCTTTATCGCCCTGCCCTGGTGGTTGGCTTTGCTCTTGGGCGCCCTGGCCAGTTTTTGGGGTCCCTTTACCACCTGGGCGCTTGGGCGCAGCCACAGAACCCTGATTTTATTGGGCAGTGCGGGCAACGGCGCCGCCCTTATCACACTGAGCATTTTATTGCTTTTCCTCCACCAGCAACAGGTAGTAGAAGGGGCTTCCCTAGTAGGACGTCTCTGGCTGACCTTACTGGCCGGCGCCCTGAGCGCCGAGATATTGTACCGCCTCGACGTCTTTGGCCGCAACGCCGCCACCGCGCTCATCGGCCTCACCGGCTGCTTTGCCCTGGCGGCATTAACTCTACTCCAACTGCATCTCTACGCCCTACCCTTTGGTTTTGGCGCCGGGCTGGTAATCGCTCTCCGCCGCCAGGTGCGCCAGGTGCGCCAGGCCCTGGCGCACCTGGACACAGCCCCTTCTCTGCTTTTTTTTGCCCTGGCCGGTGCCACCCTCAACCCGCAGTTGTTGTGGCCACCGCAGCCGGGATTGTACGAAACCGCAGCACTGCTGGTATTGATTATGGCCCCCGTGCGCTTCCTCGGAGTGGCCGTGTGGAACCCGCTACCCGCGTTCAGCTCGCGACGCCAACGCCAGCTCGGTTTGTTGCTGCTGCCCCACGGCGCTTTGCTCTTTGAACTGCTCTACCACCCAGCCGGCGGCCTGGGCGAATTGATCGAACCGGCCTGGGAAACACTGCTGCATCAAGTGCTGCTGTTAGACATCCTCATCGCCACCCTCGTGTTCTCGCCCCTGGCCATACTCATAAGCGGATTCGCGCGGCGCACGACGTTTGCGCACATGGCCTCCGCCCACCAAGATTTCACCCCCCCCCCTTAACCAATTG
>CAXGRO010000564.1:0-4145 GCA_964012055.1 uncultured bacterium | reverse complement strand
GCTCTTTGAGCGCCACGTCGGCGGCGCGCTCAATTAAATTGGCCGACGAGCCGTGGGCAATGCCGGCCAGTGTTTTCATGGAACAGGGCACCACCGCCATGCCGTCTATGGGCACCGAACCGCTGGCGATGGTGCAGGCCAAATCGTTGAGGCCGTACTCTTGTAGGGTGCCGTTGTGCACCTCTTCCCCATAGAGCCGCGCCAGAAACTCGCCAACCGACTCGCCCCCCGGGTCAAACCCCAACTCCTCGCGCAATAAATAACGCCCGTATTTGGAGAGCACTAAGTGCACCGCGTGACCCAAAACCAGTAAAGCGCGGATCAACCGGCCGGCGTAGATTGCGCCACTGGCACCCGTCACCGCAACAATGACTTGCTTGGGGCGCATATCACCCACCCTCTTGCTGCGCCAGGTGTTGCTGTCCCGCTTGCAGTGTTTGGATAATGGCGTCCACGTCGTACACGCATCCCCCCCAGGTGCCGCCGCCGAGATTTTGCAACGCCGCCCACAAGCGCGTGTCGTCGGGCAATAATTCTTCCGGCGCCAAATCGTCGCGCGGCGCACGGCTCGACAGCACCCTTGCGCCCTCTTCAGCGCCAAACTCCTCGGCGCCGTGTCCCACCAGATCGATGGCACCGCGCATATTCTCGCGATCGACGACAATCTCCACTACATCGCCCTGGCGCAATTTGCCAATCGGCCCGCCGGCCAGCGCCTCCGGGCCAACGTGGCCAATGCAGGCGCCGGTGGAAAAGCCCGAAAAGCGCGCGTCGGTGAGCACCGCCACGTGTTTGCCGTAATCGAGGTATTTGAGCGCGGTGGTGATCTGGGCAATTTCTTCCATACCCGACCCCATGGGTCCGCAACTGAGCAGCACCATGACGTCGCCGGGTTTAATTTGCTGCGTTTTGAGCGCCGCCACCGCCGCCTTCTCGGTAGTATAAATTTTGGCCGGACCCCGGTGGCGATAGACGCCATCGGCATCCACCACCGACGGATCGATGGAGGTGCTTTTTACCACCGACCCTTCGGGCGCCAAATTGCCCGTGGGAAAACACACCGTGCTGGTCAATCCCTTGCCGCGGGCCCGCTCGGGGTCCATGATCACATCGTCGGGGTCCACCCCATCTAAATCGTGTAATTTCTGGCGGAATTGCCGCCGCCGCTCACAACTTTCCCACCAATCTAAATTTTCACCTACCGTTTTACCCGTCGCCGTCACCGCCTGCTCTTCCAATAAACCCAGGCGCCGCAAGTGCAACATCACTTCGGGCACGCCGCCGGCCAAAAACGCCCGCACCGTTACGTGGTACTCGGGCCCGTTGGGCAATACGTCCACCAGCCGCGGCACCTGGCGGTTGACCCGGTCCCAATCCTCCACCGTTGGGCGCCGGCGGCCAGCCGCATAGGCAATGGCAGGCACGTGCAAAATGAGATTGGTGGAACCGCCAAACGCCGCATGCACCACCATGGCGTTGTGCAACGCCGCGTCGCTCAACAGGTCGTTGGAGGTGATACCGGCCGCCTCCATTTGCATTAAGGCGCGCCCCGAACGCACCGCCATGTCGCGCCACACCGGCTCGCCCGACGGGGCCAGTGCCGCGTGCGGCAGCGCCAAACCCAGCGCTTCGGCCACCACTTGCGAGGTAGCCGCCGTGCCCAAAAACTGACAGCCGCCGCCCGCCGTGGCGCAGGCGCGGCAACCTAAATCGTTGACCTCGTCAATGGTCATTTCCCCGTGCGCCAATCGCACTCCCACCGACTGGATGCGCCCGGCATCTTCGCCGTGCTCCGGCGGCAAGGTCACACCGCCAGGCACCACCACCACCGGCAAGTCGCGCACCCCGGCCAGGGCAATCATAACGGCCGGCAGCCCCTTATCGCAGGTGCCCACCCCCATGACCCCGCGACGGGTGGGCAGCGAACGGATGAGGCGGCGCAATACTACTGCCGCGTCGTTGCGGTAGGGCAAGCTGTCGAACATACCCGTCGTACCCTGCGAACGCCCGTCGCACGGGTCCGAACAATGGGCGGCAAAGGGGATGCCGCCCTGGCGCTGAATTTCTTGCGCCGCCGCCTCCACCAACAGCCCCACTTCCCAGTGGCCGGTGTGATATCCCAGCGCAATCGGCTGTCCGTCTGGAGCGCGCACCCCGCCCATAGTGCTGACAATGAGAAATTCGCGCCGCCCCAACTCCGCCGGGTTCCACCCCATGCCCGCATTCTGGCTGTAGCCGAACAAATCGCCGCTGGGGGCGCTTATCACCTGCTCGGTCTGCAAGGGCAATTTACCCTCGGGACCGGGGGCGCGCGTGCGCACCTGGTAGATGTCTTGGCTGGCGGCCTCGACGATATCGTCAAAGCCAATCGTGCGACTGTCGCTCATAATTGCCCCATTCCTTTGCCCAAAATCAATAGATCCGCCAAAATAAACGCCAAATACACCACGCTGATCACGCTGTTCACCGTTTGAAACGCCATGCCCACTTTGGCCATATCGCCGCCGCCGACCAAACGGTGTTCGTAGACCAGCAGCGCGGCAACGACCGCAACGCCGACAAAATAAATGGCGTGCAGTCCCATAATCGCGCCCACCGCAACCCACAACCCCACGGCCAGTACGTGCAGGGCGCGCGCAATGAGCAAAGCCCGCGCTATGCCAAAACGCACCGGAATCGAGTGTAACTGCGTCGCCACGTCAAAATTGTAGTCCTGGCAGGCGTAGATAATGTCAAAGCCAGCCACCCAGGCCAAAACGGCCGCCCCCAACAAAATGGGCACCAGGTCAAAGCCGCCGCTGACGGCAATCCAAGCCCCTAGCGGTGCCCCACCCAGACTTAAGCCCAACACCAGATGCGACGCCCAGGTAAAGCGCTTGGTCAGCGAATAAAACAGCAAAACCGCCAACACCAGCGGCGACAAATACAAACACAGCGGATTGAGTCCGTAAGCGGCTAAGACGAACAGAGTCGACGACAACACCACAAGGAAAGTGACGGCACGCGGCGACACCAAACCGCGCGGCAATTCGCGATTTTCGGTGCGCGGATTGGCCGCGTCAATATGCCGGTCTACCAGCCGGTTAAACCCCATCGCCGCGCTGCGCGCCCCAACCATAGCCAGGGCAATCCACCCCACCTGCGCCATCGTTATGCCGCTGTGCACCGCCGCCAGCACCGCCCCGCTAAACGCAAAAGGCAGGGCAAAAATACTGTGCGAAAACTTAATCATGCGCCCGTAGGTCGCCACCGCGTTAAACAACCCCATAATCACACCTCTTGCCGCCGGTCATAAAAGCGCAACGGCGGAACTGCATCGATCAACTCGTATTTATGGGCCAGTCGATAAAATGCCTCTAACCCCGCCACCTCGGCCTCTCCTAAAGCAAAAGAGATGTGCTGGCTCAAATAGCGCTCGTAGACTGCGGCCCTGCCGCCACGCTCTGCACTAAAGCGCCGGGCTATCCCGCCCACCTGGCCCTCCCCCCAATGCCGCGCTTGTATCAATTGCTCCACCTGTTCCCCATTCAACACCCCCTGCCGCCCGGCCCAAAAAGCAAAAACAAAAGGCAAGCCGGTCAAATCCACCCATTCCCGTCCCAAATCCACACTGTGGTAAGCCGAATCTAATTGGTCAAAAACCGCGTCGCCGATAAGCAAAGCCGCATCGGCCGCCGCCAGCATATCTGGCAAATCTGGCGTCATCTCCACCACTTCGGGCTGCAAGCCGTACTTTTCGCGCAGTAAAATGTGCAAAAGCGCAATAGAAGTGCGCGAACTTCGGTCTAGTGCCAAACGCTGAATATCCGCCACTGCGCCGCGCAAAAACAGCCGCACCGTCAACACCTCGCCGCGCGTGGCAATGGCAATGTCGGGAACAATGTAGTAGGAGTCGGGACTGCGGGCGTATTCGATGGAGGGGATGAGGCCGACGTCGGTGTGCCCCTGGCGCAAGTGGTCGGCGCAGGCCGAGGGCACCGCATAACTCAATTGAAAATCCCCCCCGCTCTGCGCTTCCAGGGCCGCAGTAAGGGGACGCGTATTGAGAAACTCCACCGCCCCCAGGCGCACCTTCATGCAGGCACGGCCTTTCTCAGGGCGTCCAAGCGCACCGGCGTCTCGACCCATTCGTAGCGCGTATTGCG
>CAXGRO010000563.1:0-4145 GCA_964012055.1 uncultured bacterium | reverse complement strand
GCCCCAAGATAAAGTGAAGGAAGAGGCCCTGGGATGGCTTTGTCTCCGACGTCATCAGCACCGATATCCACAGCAGCAGTTTTGAGCGCACCGTGCAGAGCTTGCCCGACGCCGCTTCCAAATTGCTCAGCTTGGGTGTTGACCTGCGCGACGTTGTGCGGCAGACGACGGCGACGGCGGCGGCGGCCATACACCGCGAGGATGAGTTGGGCACCCTGCGAGTGGGCACGGTGGCCGATCTGGCGGCCTTTGAGGTGGTGGAGGGCGACTACGAATTTCGCGACGTGCACGGGGAGCCCAATAAGGGGACGGCGGTCATCTCGCCGGTGCTCACGGTGCGCGCCGGGCGGGTGTACCGGCCGGAGGAGTTGCGCGACGAGGTGGAACGGGAAGCGCTGCACAGCGCTCAGCTGATTCGCGCCCTTGGCAGCTGCGATGTGGAGACGATTAAAAAACTTAAAAATTTGGGATAGAATATATGTCTTACGACCTATTGTTAAAAAATGCCACGGTGATCGATCCATCGCAGGACCTCGACGGCGAGTACGACGTGGCGGTGAACGGCGATCGCATTGCCGCGGTGGCGCCCGACATTGGCGAAGAAGCGCGCCAGATTATCGACCTCAAAGACAAGATTCTCACCCCCGGTTGGGTCGACATTCACGCCCACGTCTATGCGGGGGCCACCACCTGGGGCTTTAAAGCGGATGCGTTTTGCCTGGCCACCGGGGTGACTACTATTGTCGACGCCGGCAGCCCGGGGTGGGCCAATTTTCTCGGGTTTAAAGAATTCATCGCCGATCCGGCGCGCACCCAAATCCTCACGTTCATTCATATTTCCGGCATAGGTTTGACCTATGGCCCGGTGGGCGAGATGACCGATATAACCTACGCCGCGCCCGAGCAGACCGCCTGCGTGGTGGAGAACTGGCCCGAGGTGTGTGTCGGCGTCAAAGTGCGCATGGGCGCTATGCAGGTGGACGACAACGGCCTGGAGCCGCTGCGCCTGGCGGTGCAGGCCGCCGATGCGGCCGGCTGTCCGCTGATGGTGCACATTGGCCCGGGGCTGTCGCTGCCCGACATGCTCGACTTGATGCGGCCCGGCGATATTGTCACTCACTGTTATAAGTCGGCACTTGCCGGCCCCCTGCCAGAGGGCGACGGCAGCGAAGGGCTCATTGTCGGCGACGATTTGCAGGTTTTGCCGCAGGTGCGCGCGGCGCGCCAGCGCGGCATTTTGTTCGACGTGGGGCACGGCGGCGGCAGTTTTAACTTTCGCGTGGCGCGGCTGGCGCTGGCGCAGGATTTTCGCTCCGACGTCATCAGCACCGATTTGCACGTGCACAGTTTGGAGGATCCGGTGTACAGCATGCCCGAGACGGCGGCCAAATTGCTGCATCTGGGGCTCGAACTGCCAGAAGTGGTGCGGCAGGTGACGGCGGCGCCGGCGGCAGCGATTGGCCGGGGGGACGAATTGGGGACGTTGCGGGTGGGCACGGTGGCGGATTTGGCGGCATTTAATATAGCGGAGGGGGCGTTTACGTTTGAGGACGTGCACGAGCAGCGCGAGGAGGGGGGGCGGATGATTGAGCCGGTGGTGACGGTGCGGAGGGGTGAGGTGTATTGGCCGGGGGATCTGCAGGAGGAGATTGAGGAGACGCGGAGAAGGGCGCGGCAGATGGATGCGCTTTGCAAGGGGGATTTTGGGGCGTTGGGGTGGACGTAGGGGGGATGAGGACTTTTTTTATATAACTGAGTTTTTCTAGTTTATGGACGATTCTCGGAGATGGGCGGGGGCCTCTCGCTCATCCTCCGAGGATCTCCGTTGGCGTAGTGAGGGGGGACTTGCGTTTAGTGCAGGGAGAGTGGAGGACAAGCTAGGGAGGGCCAGCCTGATTTGGGAGGCGGAGTGGTGCATTGCTTAAAATTGGAAGGTATGTAGTGAAGTCGTTAATTGCTTTAGTGATTTTGTTGGGGGTTGTGGGGGATTGGGCTTGTTCGTCCAGTCCGTTTCGCAAGAGGATGGTGTTTACGCGGGAGGATTTGCAGAAGAAGGTGGCGCCGCAGTTTCCGCTCAAGCAGAAGGGGAAGTTGATCGCGGTGACGTTTTCGCAACCGCTGGTGGTGTTGGAGAAGGGGGGAGATCGGCTGGGGTTGCAGTTGGATGTCAAGGTGGCGCCGGCGTTGGGGAAGAAATACGAGGGGCGGGCGGAAGTGGACGGGGAGATTGAATATCGGCCCGACAAGGGAGAGTTTTTTGTGGTCGATCCGCAGGTGCGGCGGTTGCACATTGACGATGTGCCGCAGAAGTATCAGGAACCCATTCGCCAGCTCGCCAATAAGGCGGCGACGCGGTTCTTGGCGGACGTGCCGGTGTACAAACTAGATCAGAAAAATTTTAAACAATCGCTGGCCAAGCTGGTGCTCAAGTCCGTGCTCGTCGAAAACGGCGAGCTGGTGGTTGAGGTTGGCCTTTAAGGAAAAGTTTATGTTGCAGACGACCGATGATTTGCGCATTGCCAATTTGCGCCCCCTCATTCCGCCGGCCATTCTCATGGAGGAATTGCCCATCAGCGAAAAGGCTTCCAACGTGGTGGCCGACGGGCGGCGCCAGGCCGCCGCAATTATCTACGGCGACGACGACCGCTTGCTGGTGGTGACCGGGCCCTGTTCCATTCACGACCCCCAGGCGGCGCTCGAGTACGCCGGATTACTGGCGCAAAAGGTCGAGCAATTGGGCGGCGATTTGTGTTTGATCATGCGCGTTTATTTTGAAAAGCCGCGCACTACTGTGGGCTGGAAGGGGTTGATCAACGACCCGCACTTGGACGACAGCTTTAACATCAATACGGGGCTGCGCATGGCCCGCCGTCTGCTGATCGATTTGGGCGACATGGGGGTGCCGGCCGGCAGCGAGTTTCTCGATACTATTACGCCGCAGTTTATCGCCGACCTGGTCTCTTGGGGCGCTATTGGGGCGCGCACTACCGAGAGCCAGGTGCACCGCGAACTGGCATCGGGTTTGTCGACGCCGGTGGGTTTTAAGAACGGCACCGACGGCAACGTGCAGATTGGCATCGACGCGGTGGGGGCGGCGCGCCATCCGCACCACTTTCTGTCGGTGACCAAGCAAGGCATTTCCGCCATCGTCTCGACGGCGGGCAACGAATGCTGCCACCTCATTTTGCGCGGCCACGCCAAGGGCACCAACTACGACCGCGCCAGCGTCGACGCGGCGGCCGAACAGGTGCGCGCCGCCGGTTTGCCGCACCGCCTGATGGTGGATTGCAGCCACGGCAACAGCAATAAAGATCACGCGCGCCAGCCCCTGGTGGCCCAAGACCTGTGCGAGCAGGTGGCTGCGGGCTCGGATAATATTTGCGGCGTCATGCTCGAAAGTCATTTGCAAGAGGGCAAGCAGGCGGCGGAGCCGGGCGGCGAGCTGGTCTACGGGCAGAGCATTACCGACGCCTGCATCTCGTGGGAGCAGACGGTTCCCGTGTTAGAGGACTTGGCGCGCGCTGTGCAAGCGCGGCGCAAACGACAATTCCCTATTTGATAACGGAGCGAGTTATGGCCCTTGAAAGACAGATTTACGACCGCTACTGGGAGAAGGGGTGGGCTGTGGTCGAAGGCGTGTACAGCGCCGCAGAGACAGAGCACATTGCGGCCCTGGCCACCGAGCTGTGCCAGGAGCAGCTGCAGCCGGGTTCCGACTACATAGTCGACCAGGCGGACGATGGCGAGCTCGCCCCGCGCAAATTGGACCAACCCTTTTTGCGCCACCCGGACCTGCGCAACTTTGTGCTCGACGAGCGCCTCTCCAGCCTGGTGAGCCAATTTATCGACGACGAGCCCCTGCTGCTATCCGACCAGATTTTTATGAAACCGCCGTGCTTCGGCTCCAAAAAACCCTACCACCAGGACAACGGCTACTTCCACTGCCACCCCGGCGACAAAGTGTTGACCGCCTGGATTGCCCTGGACGACGTCGACGAGGAGAACGGCTGCCTGCGCTATATCGAGGGGTCGAATAAAGGCCCCATTCTGCCGCACTTGCCCCTACCCGACGAGCCCCACAATAAGGTGCGGCCGTCCGAGCTCATCGACCTGAGCAAAGAGGCGCTGGCACCGGTGCGCCAGGG
>CAXGRO010000562.1:0-4179 GCA_964012055.1 uncultured bacterium | reverse complement strand
CAGTGGCGGGAAGACGTCATCGGCGTCGAGTCGGGCGTCTTTGACATAGGCCATACCAGTTTTGCTCCTCGGTGGGTGTAGATTGGGTCCAACGCCTCCTTACCGGACAGACAAGGGCCGTCGGTTATTTTAAGCCCATCTCGATCCAGCGGGCGACGAGCCGGTTGATGCGCGGGTTGTCGCTGTGCAGAAAGGCGTCGGTAAACACTCTCCCCGGTTGACTGTACTGCAACTCCCCACTTTGGCGCAACACCCCCTCGTAGTTCTGCACCATCATCTCGACGTCCGCGTCGGTCTTGGGCTCTTGGGCAAAATTCACCGCGATATGGCGGCGGCCGACGGCGCCGCCGACCGAGGCGTGCCAGGTGTTCATGTCGGCGAAGATCACGTCGCCGGGCTGCGTTTCGACCGGGTGGCAGGGGATCTCCGCGTCGGACAGCCCGAATTTGGCGTAGGGCTTGAGCGCCTCGTGAAAGGGCAGGCGGTGCGACCCGGGTATCACCCGCAGGCAGCCGGTTGCCGCCGTCAGCGGGTCGAGGTAGAGCGAAACTTTCATCGGCCGGCAGTCGAGTCGGGTGCCGTCCGGGTGCCAGTCGGTGTCGCCGACGTACTTATTGCCTTCGGAGCACAGCCAGATGAAACCCTCTCCCAATAGCGCTTCGACGGTTTTGTAGATGCGGTCGTCCGCCACCATGTCCGTGAACAAAGGATCCAGCTCGGCGATGCGGTAGAGCGATTGCCGGCTCTCTCCGGGAAAGGGTATGCCGCCCCGGTCCTCGGCCAGCATCTCGTCAAAGCGGGTGCTGAAGGCGGTCATCTCGGTCTGGTCAAATGCCTGCCGCAAAATTAGAAAGCCGAAGGTTTGGAAAAAGTCGATTTGTTCGTTTTTTGTCGCGTGCATTGTCTTAGTCCTCTCGCTCGCGTACCATTTCATGGTTCGCAAAAAAAGATCATAGGCCACTGCCCTCTGGCTCTGCGCTGGCGGGTCGATCTCGAAGATGCGGCACAGCGTTGGCACCACGTCGGCGATGTGGATGTAACCCAGCTTGTCGGCGGGTGCTCGTAGCCCTTTTTGAGTCCGGGGAAATATGGTGTGCCAGAGCCGGGGAAATAGCGTCTTTACCATAGCAGGACCATCTCCCTCGTGGCCACGAATTCTCCCGCTGGCAGCCGGGGCACCTAATTGGTTCCGTCCATCCCAGTAAGCCGCATTCTGCCCGTCGAGATAGCGCCCCTTGGTGCGCACCCCGTGATCTAAGGTGCGCACCAACTGGCTAGACAACGCGAATCACAGATTCAGCCAACCGCTTCGGCGGCACCCAGAAGGATAGCCGCGCCAGCTCCGACTCCCGGCCGCCACCGGACGAACCAGGCCCACCAACAGCAGGCCCGCCGGCCGCCAGCCACAGCCAGACCACCGGCCTTCCTGTACTCTTCCGTATCTGGCCGGTTCCATATCGATGGCCGGTTCATGTTTACCAGGGCTCAAGGCCGGGCAAAGTTTGTATAATATGACGCCGAGCCAGCTGTATCAAGTGGCGAGGGAGCGGAGTCCTCTCCTCTTCCACCCTCTAGGTCCCAGGTGGCCGTGATGACCCTGAAGATGCCCGTGTGGAGCAGCGTGGTCTTTCTCGTGTATGCGGATGTCTATGGGGGGTAACCTCTTAGATGTGGACCTGGCCCTCCACGGTCCACATCTAAGGGCCAGAATGGGAATTCGCCGAAACACAGTTTGGGTTTCTTCAACCCACCTTCGCAGCGCATCAGCATGATCGCGCTAGGTTCCACAAATCGCCATAAAAACCCCCCCGACGTAAAAAAGAGTCAAGGGGGTTCGGTTGAAAAATGAATCAGCTCATTCGTCCCGGTTTTCCTCGTCGAGCAGATAGGGGATCACCGGTTTGCCGGTTTGCACCATCTTGCGGAACAGCTTGAGGATGACCGCCCCCCCGGGCATAAATTCCGGATCGCCTATCGGCGGTGAATGCAGCGTGCCGTTTTTGCTGTGCGCCGTGGAGTGAATGTCGCAGCGCAATATGCCCAGTCTGATTTTTCGTTTCATCACTCGGGTTCCTCTCCGGGTCGCGCTCGGTGATTTTCAGATGAATTAGGAATTATAAAGGGGCTTTTAGGAGGGCAGGTCAAGGTTGGTAGTTGACGTGCACGTCAACGTGTTCGATGGAAAGCGGAGGGTGGAAGCGGGCGTCCCTGTTCTTCAGGACGACTTTGATCTGGTGGGATCCCTTTGCCATCTGCCCGGGTTCGAGGTCCCATACCAGCCACTTATTCTCCGAGACGTCGGGGGGAGTGTCGGTATTTGCCGCGACGTCGCGGATATTGGGAGCGCCCAGTGCGTTCCCGTCGAGAGAGACGTCCACTTGGTCTTGCGGCGCCCAGTGGGCGAACTCGATTTGCAGTTGCAAGCTGGCGAGGTCGGCGGCTTGGGCTTCTACGTCGTCGTGGATGGATACGGTGAAGGTTGGGCCGTCGCCGGTCAGGGTGGGATAGAGCACCGTTGCGGTTTGGCCGTAGATGCGGTCGTTGACGGCGTTGGGGCCGTCGCCCTCAAGGTAAGTTGGGCTGCGGCGCAGCGTCGAATAGATTTTGTTCTTGCCGTGCAGGGTCGCGGCGGCGCCCATGCTGTGCAGCAGGTTGCTCCAGTCGGTCTTCTTGGGGAACCAGTTGAAGGCGTAGACGCCGTCGGCGCCCTGGTCCAGGTAGCGCGCGGCGGCGCCGCGGAAGAAAGCGTCGCACCATTCGGCGTATGAGACCAGGCGCACGGCCTCCTGGCGGTAGGTGCTGTCGAAGCCGCCGTAGAGGCGGATGCCGGTGCCATCGGTGTGGCGCCTGAAGTCGGATACCTCAAAGCCGGGATCGGTGGCGGAGCCGCCGGCGCCGATGACCAGATCGCAGAGCCCCTCGCTGCACCAGCGGGGGATGTCGTAGCCGATGCGCCGGCAGGACTCCAGGGTGGTGGCGACGCGCACGGCGACGTGGAAGGGGCGGCCCCGTTGTGCGGCGATTTCGTCGGCCATTTGCCGCACGGCGCGCAGCAGGTCGGTGAGGACGTAACGCAGGCGGTAGCCGTCGTTCTGGGGCAGGTGGAAGGGGTGGCGCTGCCAGTCGAGCTCAACGCCGTCCCAGTCGGCCTGGCGGCAGGCCTCGCGGATGTAGGCTAGCTTGTGCTGGCGCACGCCGTAGTGGGCCATATTCCAGGAGCCGATGCCCCTGTTTTCGGGGACGTCGTCGACGTCGAGCAGCCACTCCGGGTGGTCCTGGCGCAGCCGGGTGCCCCGGTTGAGTTTTTTGAACTCGTGGGGGCGGGTGCCGTAGAAGTGATTGTCGTTCATCCGCATCGAGACGTAGACCTGCATGCCGAGCTCGTGCCCGCGCGCCACCATCGCCTGGTAGATGCTCTCGTCGTTATCGAAGAGGTTCCAGACGTTTTCCGAGTGGCGCAGCGCCCGCACCGAGTCGTAGGTGCGGGCGTTGCGCTCGCCCTCCCGCTCCAGGGTATTGGACGGCCAGAGGGCCTCGTGGCTGCCGATGCTCCAGAACATGGCATCGACCTGGGTGCCTTC
Source organism: uncultured bacterium (assembly GCA_964012055.1). GTDB lineage: Bacteria > Latescibacterota > UBA2968 > UBA8231 > UBA8231 > CAXGRO01. The sequence continues at coordinate 598 of CAXGRO010000562.1, read as the reverse complement.
GAGGGGCCGGTACATGTAGTCGACGAGTTGCGACGCCGTCTGCGGGTATTCGCCGTAGGCCAGGCTGTCGCCGTCCCAGTTGAATATGATGCGGTAGTGCGGGGTCTGCGGCCGCTCGTTCATAGTATTCCCTCCCATTCGGTCTCGGCATCGATCAAGCGATTCCCGGGTGAATTGGCTTATATTATAGTAGTTGCTCTATCTGGCTACAACAGCCCTTTGCATTGCGGGTTGATTGGGGAAATATCAAAAGTTGGAGTAATTGGGGAGCTGTTCCATCACCAAGGATGCTACTGATTACGGACGGTTTCACAGCGAGGGAAAGGCGATGTTAGATAGACTATATATGGGGATGAATAGACGCTGGAGTTACTCAAGTTGGGATTTGATGCTGATGTTGCTGGGGTTGTTGATTTTGTGGGCGACATCGCCGGCGGTGGGTTCGGATAAGGGGAGTGAATCTGGTGGGAGTCGGCAATACAGTCAGGCGGAGATAATTTCGTTCTACCAGAAGGGAGAGGATTATTATCATGGTCAGAATGGCAATATAGTGGCCACTTTTTAAGCGGCCATTCGGCCGAATTCCCTCAGGGAGGGA
>CAXGRO010000561.1:0-4179 GCA_964012055.1 uncultured bacterium | reverse complement strand
CAATAGCGAGGGGCATGGCCGCAGTCCGGTGGAAGACGGCCCCCAATTGGGCGTGCACGTGTTCCGCACCAGGGGGCGTTGGGATTTGGCCAGCCACCCGCTCAACGACGCCAGCGATACGCGCTATCCGGCCAATCGCCTTTATAGCAATCCCTCCCATAGCCCGTGGCTGCATTTTGCCAAATTGCTCAAGAAAGAACTGGGGTATCCGATTGGACTGATTCCGGCGGCCCTCGGCGGATCGCCGCTGGAGGCCTGGCACCGCAAGGGCGGCGGCCATCTTTTTGATAATATGCTGAACTACATCAAGGACGCCGGCGGGGTGCGTGGGGTGACTTGGTACCAGGGCGAGTCCGACGTGGGGGGCGAGCAAAACCTGACCTACGCGCGGCGCTTTAGAGAATTTGTCGCCGATTTGCGCCGGACTCTCAAGCGCCGAGATTTGCCGGTAATCACCGTACAACTCAATCGCTGCATAGGTGAGGACTTTGACGCGGTTGAAGCGCACCGCGGCTGGGAAGTAATAAGGGAAGCGCAGCGCCAGGTTGCCCAAAGCGACCCCAACGTCTTTGTCGTTTCGACGTTTGGGGCGTTGCTGTCGGACGGCATCCACAACGACTCCGCCGGCAATATGCTCTTTGGCCGGCGCGCGGCGGCGGCGGCGCTGGGCGGAGTATACGGCCGCGCCGTAAAATATCTGCATCCCAATTGCACCGCCGCTCGGGTTGTGGGCCGGCGGCTGGAATTGCGCTTTGCCCACGTCGACACCCGGCTCAACTTTGAGAATAATATTGCCGCACAGATCCCCTTTGCGGTGCGCGACCGCGCCGGCGAGGTCGAGATCGTCGGTTGTTCTATAAGTGGTAGAGACACCGTGCAATTGCGCCTGGCTCGCGAACTGGAGCGAAGGGCAGTGGTTATAGGAGCACCGACGGCTTGTCCGCCGGTCAATGTGCCCTGTGATATTTCGGGGTATTTGCCGATGTTGGGTTTTACACAGGCCATTACAGGTCGTTTCCGCTCATAGGAGCAAGACGGGAGAGAATCTATGCCAGAGAACAGTGTGAGCGCCCCCATACGCATTGCCGACGTTATTGGCGGGCACGTCCACCCCGCGTTTTGCGTTGCGCCGAGTGGAACTCTACTGGCTGTTTACAATATAGAGGGCGGCGGTGGCAAGGAATTGCTCTTGTGCCGTTCCAGCGACGGCGGCCTCACCTGGAGCGCGCCGGCGCCGGTTGCGGGCATTTGCGATTGTTCGATTTATCCGGGGTCGCTGACAGTGCTGCGCGACGGCCGCATTTTGCTCAATTGGTCGTGTTACCGCGAGCCCGAAGGAACGATGTGGCGCGAGCCGCAGTTTGCCCTCAGTGCCGACGAGGGCCATACGTGGTCGGCGCCGCACAGCTATCCCATAGACGACCACACCAATTCCACTTGCATGCGCCACGCCGTGGTCGAACGGGCGGATGGGCGTTGGGTGTGCCCGTTTTACGACCGCACGGTGCTCTACGATGAGCAGGCCGATGTTATGGCGCCTTTTGGCGACGGGCGCAACCACGGCATGGTGCCCATCGTGCAGACGCCGCAGGGGACGTTGATCAGCGGCGCGCCGCAGGCCCAGGCGCCGGTGCCGGTGGGCGTGCCGGGCAATATGGTCGACGGCTTGCGTTCGACCGACGGCGGCCAGACCTGGCAGGCGCTGGGCGTTTTTCCACACTTTGGCGTGGCCGGATACGACCTTACGGTGCTGGTCAACGACTGGGTTGTGCTGACCTACATCGTTTACGGCGTGGGGGCCGACGGCGAGTACAGCTACGAAATGGCGGTATCGCGCGACGACGGAGTGAGCTGGGATTTTGAGCATGCCGTAGAGGTATACAATCCCAAAAGGCGAATTGGGGGGCGCGGTTGGCCGCGCACGGTGCAGATCGACGCCGCGACACTGGGCACCTTGTTTTACGATCTGGACCCCGATCAGGACGGCGGGCCGGGGCTCTATGTGGTGCGGACTCAATTGGCGCTACTGGGTGAGTAATGGAGCCAGTGTGGGGGACATACAACAGACAATAGATGGCCGACCAGAAGGCCATTGCAATTGAGGAGGCAGGCCATGACCGAAGAAGAGTTGTACCTGTTTGATACATTGGGTTTTCTCAAAGTGGAAAATATGTTGGACCCGGACACGGTGGCGCAGGCCTACGAGAGTTCGCAAAAAATAATGAGAGACTGCGAGCACATACTGGAAGGGACAAAAGGTGGGAGCTATGGGGACAAGTACAGGAATGCCTTTCTGTACGACAAGGTTCTGGAAAGGATATCCTACGCGCCGCGGATGATGGATTATATCTGCCACGTGACCAACGACCAGCCGCGCCTGATAGACGGGACCTTGATGGTACAGAACGCCGATCACGGTTTCCACGATTTTCATTTGCGCAAAGACATCGACAGCGAGATTAGGGAAGCCGCGCCGCGCTTCTACACCGACGTGGTCAACCGGCGCATCTACTCAGATTACGTCACCTTTTTTGTTTATTTGACCGACGTGCGCGAGGGGGACGGCGGCTTGCTGGTGGTGCCCGGTTCGCACCGCGCCAGCTTTAAATATCCGCCGCAGCTGTTTTACGAGAAAGGCGCTTACCCGGTGGACCCCGCCGAGCGCCAGAAGCTGGGCTTTATCAACGTGACGGTCAACGCCGGCGACGCGATCATCATGCCGCTGCGCTTGAACCACGCCGCTTTGCCGTGGCTGCCCCGCGACCGCGACCGGTTTATGATGTTTTACACTTACCGGCCGCAATTCTACTTTACGGCCGAAGCCGAGCGCATACAAGAAACTGTGCGCGCCGAAGGGATTGAACTGGACGAAGCCACGGTCGATTTAATTTCCATGCGCGAAAAGGCGGAGTTGAAAGAAGTGGTGAAGAATCACCTGGCCTAGGGTTAATGACTTTCGGCGATCAGGGGCCATAGCGGTTGAGACAATCCATAAGACCACTTCGGCGATTGTCCTCAAGTCTTTATGGATACTTGACCAACGTCAACTTTAAACTCGCGAGGTAGAAGATGTATTCGACCGGAATGACCTTCAAGCTAAAACCGGGGTGCTACCCCGAGTACAAGAAAGCACACGACGAATTATGGCCCGACATGGTCGAGGTACTGCGCGCCAACGAAATGAACATGGTAATTTACCACTACAACGATCGCCTCTTTCTTTTGCCACGGCGTCGTCGCAGGAGCACATGGAGCGCAGCCATCAGGGGCCGGTAGGCGAGCGCTGGGGCGAGTACATGTCGACCTTGATGATAACGGACGACTCGGACAAGGCGGTTGTAGAATACATGGAAGAGGCTTTTGCTTTTGGCGCGTTTAAAATAGAATAGGCGCCTGGAAAAAAGCCTGGTTTTTAGTGCTAATTTATGCTGCCCCGATATTTCGATATTGACCTTAAAGCAGAAATAACAGTAAACCACAGCGAGCCCCTGGTGTGCAGGGCGGGGAGGTGTTTCTTGGACCGCAGGGACGTTTTTAAAGCTTTAGCGACTCACAGTTTTTTAAAGTATTTGACGTCCTCGTGGCGGATATCAAATCCCGCTCGCTCGTAGGCGCGCCGCGCCGGCGCGTGCGCTTCGTCCAGGCCGGTGGTCACTTTGGCAAAGCGCATGCCCTGTTCTTTAAAGTGCTGCAGTACGGCACTGTACATCTGTTGGCCGATGCCCTTTAGTCCGCAATCGGGGTCCACCGCGTTGTTGCTTATTTCGCCGATCTTCTTTTCTGCGTCCAGGCGGAAGGTGACAAAACCGACGATCTGTCCCTCTTCTTCACAGACAAAAACCCAATCGGGATAGCTGCGGCACTGTGTGCGGAGTTTATCTCCTTTGTCTGTTTTTGGGTGGGGGATCATGGTTTCAAAGAGTTCGTCGCCGTAGGTTTGGCGGAACATGCGGTAGATGTTGTGCCAGGCGCGGTTGGCTATGTCGGCGATGGGGTCGAGATCGACTTCTGTGTAGGGGCGGATCATGGTAGGGCTCCTTGAAGTGGGCGTTGGCCTATAAAGATAAAATAGACATCCTGTGGCCAATCCTGTGGACACTTTTTGTAAGTTATTGATAAATAACGGCTTAGGCGAATAGGTGTTGAAATATGTAACATGTTGATAAATAATCACTTACG
>CAXGRO010000560.1:0-4185 GCA_964012055.1 uncultured bacterium | reverse complement strand
GTGTCGGCGGCCATGATCTTGACCAGTGGAGGGTCGTACGTTATATTAGGCCATTCTGAACGTCGGCAGTATTTCGGTGAGTCCGACGAGAGCGTAAATCGCAAATTAATCACGGCTTTACGCTCAAATTTGACCCCTGTCGTCTGCGTCGGTGAGCACCTGGAAGAGCGCCGGGACGGCCGCGCTGAAGAGGTTGTTTTGCGGCAGGTGCAAGGGGCGCTGATTGGCCTGCAAACGGCCGATGTCGCCCGGGTTATTTTTGCTTACGAACCCGTCTGGGCCATTGGCACAGGCGAGACGGCAACGCCCGATCAGGCGCAAGAAGTGCACGCCCTGATGCGCGCCGCATTGGGGCGCACGTATGGCGATGAAGTAGCACAGCAATTGCGCCTGTTATACGGCGGCAGCGTAAAATCCGAAAACGCGGCTGAGCTTTTTGCTCAGCCCGATATTGATGGCGGTTTGATCGGCGGCGCCTCGCTCGACTCAAATTCTTTTGCCGCCATTGTTAGAGCAGCGAGTTAAATTATGGAAATTTTAATTACTATACTTCACGTTTTGGTTGCTTTCTTACTCGTTATAACCATCCTGCTCCAGTCGGGCAAGGGCGGTGGTTTGGCCGGATCTTTGGGCGGCGGTGGAATGGACAGTTCGGTCTTGGGCGGCCGCACGGCGGCTACGTTTATGGTGAAGGCTACTTCTGTGCTGGCTACTGTTTTCATTTTGAGTTGCCTGGTACAGTCGATCGTTTTCCAGTCTTCAAACGAAGCGCCCACTTCGGCCACTGAGCGCATGTTGGAAGGGGTGGCGCCACCCGTGACGCCTATTTCCGAAACCCCGGGCTTTCTAAAAGAGCCGGCGGCAGGCGAAGGAGCGGGGGGCGAAGTCGCACCCGCAGGAGGGACGGATGAGTCAGCGGCAACTGAACCGGTACCTGCGGGGGGAACGGACGCAGCGGCAGAGGGCGCTGCCGAATAGCATCTGAATTGTATGCCGAAGTGGTGAAATTGGTAGACACGCTGTCTTGAGGGGGCAGTGCCTTTCGAGGCGTGGGGGTTCGAGTCCCCCCTTCGGCACCATTTAAAAATAAGGGCCTATATTGAGTTTGATAGCTCAGTGTAGGTCCTTTTTTATTTTGGGTCGAGATGATAGAACCAAAAGCATGGGCTGAGACATATTTTAACTAATGAGTGAATGAGTAACCGATCAGAGGAGATGGCATAGGCATGGATGAACTTATGGCGCCAGATTTTTCATACGAGGAATATGCAGTGCGCTATGCTCGCACCCAGGATGCCCTCAAGCGTTATGGCATAGATGCACTATTCCTGACCGGCCGGCAGAATTTGCGCTACTTTGCCGGCTTGCGCGACGGGGCCTGGGATGCGTCCCACTTTTACTTTCTGACCATATTGCCGGTCGAAGGTGAGCCGGTGCTGATGGTGTCCAACGGTTTCCAGCATCTGGTCAAACAATGCTGGATTGAAGATGTGCGCTACTGGCCGCTGGCCAAGGCGTTTTACATGTCGAAAGAATCCAATGCCGTGACGCTGGCGCTGGAAGTGTTGCGCGAGAAAAAATTGGACCGTGGCGTGATAGGGATGGAATTGGGAGCAGACATGCACGTGCGTATGGCCCAGGCGCATTTCTCAGCTATTCTCGAAGGGTTGACCCAGGCCCAAATCGTCGACGGCAGCGATGCCATATGGGAAGTGCGCAGCATCAAATCGCCGGCCGAGATCGCGCGTTTGCGCCGGGCCGCGGCCATTTCAACCCAAGGAGTTGAGGCCGGATTTAAACAGTTGCAACCCGGGATGACGGAGAAGCAGGTGGTGGATATCATGACTTCTGTGATGTGTGCCGCCGGCGCTAGCGAACAGCGCTTTAATGCGCTATACGCCGGGAAGCGCGCCATGTGGGCCGACGGCATGCCCACCGATTATGTGATTCAAAAAGGGGATCTGGTGCAATTTGACGGGGGGTGCATATACGAGGGGTATTGGTGCGATTTTAAACGCATGGCTGCGGTGGGCCAGCCTCGGGATGAGCAGCGGCGTTTTTACGAACTGGCCAAAGAGGGCATGTTTGCCGCTATTGAGGCCATAAAACCCGGGGTGCCGTTCAACGAGGTGTTGCAGGCGGCATTTGCGGTGAACGACGCCGCAGGTTTTGCCGATTTTTCCAAGTGGTGTCTGGAGGCCGGCTGGTCGGCCATCGGACACAGTCTGGGTTTGGACCTTCACGAGCAACCGGGTTTAAGCGCGACCAATACGGCGCCAATCGAGGAGAACATGGTACTCTGCGTCGAGCCCTTCATCACGCTGAGCGGGGTCTATCCCTTCTGGGAAGCCAAAGAGAAATTTGGGCTGGAGGACGTGGTGCTGGTCACCGAAAATGGGTCGGAGATATTAACTACAGAAGAGATGGTCACACACGACTTGTGGGTGGTCTGAGTGCCCCTTGCATTTAGCGCAGCCATCAACCACCAAGCCCTCGATTTTCACCCCACTACTCAACCTTCTCCCCTTCTTTCCTGGCGATAACTATTATCGAAAGCCCCCTCCAGGGCAACCACCTGTCGATCACTTTCCAAAGCCATACCAAGCTGTCGTAAATCTTCAATTGGAACTTGCTAAAATTGCGCCGCCGCAAAATCCGGCCGTTAAAGAACCATGGAAAAACACTCACCCTGTTGAAGGAAAAGACGCGCTCGATGGCAAACCCGGCTCGTTTGCACTTGTCGATTAATTCATCGCGCCGGTAGCGCCGGCAGTGGTCCAGCGCTTTGTCGAGGGATCCGTAGAGCCACGGGCCCTGCGGCACCAGGATGATGGCGTTGCCGCCGGGTGCCAGCGAACGGTTGATGTTCTTTAGGGCCTGCTCGTCGCGCTCTACGTGCTCTATGACGTTGAGGCAGATGACCGTGTCAAAGCGATTTTCTAGTCCGTCAAAGTCTTCTGCTGTTTCGACGTTGAGTTCGCGTACGGTCATGCGATTGGATTGGCCGAAACGCGTCTTTAAGAAGTCCAGGTGCAGCGGGTCGATGTCGCTTGCCGTGTAAGAATGGCGCGGCAAAACTTTGGTCGTGAGGTTGCCAATGCCGGCGCCAATTTCCAAAACATTATCGCCTATCCACGCTCTAATGGTGTCGGACATCCAGCGGTTAAAGCGGTGCGTTTGGGCCAGGCGGTGCAATATGGAGTGGCCGTATAAATCGTTGTACAAATCGTCCACTAGCCAAAAGTACACCATTACCCAAATGGCTCGCAGCCCGTCGTGCCATCTGATCTTCTTACCTTCGTCGTAGGTGCGGCCTTTATAGGAGATGGGCACTTCAAAAAAGCGGCAGCCGCGCTTGGCCAGTTTAACCGTGAGCTCGGGCTCCAAGTCAAAGCGGTTGCTGCGAATGGGGATGGAGCGCAAAATATCGCCCTTCACCATTTTATAACAGGTTTCCATGTCGGTGAGGTTGAGATTGGTAACCACGTTTGCCATGGTGGTCAGGAGCTTGTTGCCGAGGCTGTGCCAGAAGTAGAGGACGCGGCGGGCGTCCCCAGTTAAAAAGCGCGAACCGTACACCACGTCTGCATCGCCGGCGAGAATCGGCTTTAGTAGTTTGGTATATTCGCCAGGGTCGTATTCCAGATCGGCGTCTTGAATAATAAAAATATCGCCTGTGGCATGCTGAATAGCGGTGCGGACGGCCGCCCCCTTACCGCGATTGACTTCGTGGCGGTATAGCTTTACCGTCTGTGACTCTTTGCTGGCTATATCTTCGAGGAGACGGTACGTCTCGTCTGTCGAACCGTCGTCTACCACGATCAATTCGCGCTCTATACCGGGTGGCAAATCGACGCGCAGGGTTTGGTTTACGATTTGTTCTACAAAATATTGCTCGTTAAATACGGGTAGTAAAATGCTCAGCTTGGTCACAGCAGTTTTGGCTTTCTTAGATATAGATTCAAATTTACAGCGCTAAACTTATGCGGTCGAGCGCAATGCCAGTCACTTCAATTTCCTCAGGGCCGCCGTAACCTATTAGGAACCAGACATCTTGCGGCTCATTGAGTTGAAAGAATACCTCAAAGGCGGCATCGCCCCAAACGGGCATGGCGGTCCACCACGGCGGCTGCAAACTCTCCGCCAGCGGGAGAAAGTCGAGTCTGCTGATGAGGTTAGATGAAG
>CAXGRO010000559.1:0-4186 GCA_964012055.1 uncultured bacterium | reverse complement strand
CCACACCACCGACCTCTTCACCCGCGACTCCCCGCTCTTCCGCGGCGGCCCCAAAATCGACGACGCGCCGCAAGGCCTGACCAGCCACGACGGGCGCCGCGTCTTCATGGGCCGCCCCCGCGGCACCGGCAACGCCGACGTCGTTTTTGTCAACGCCCAGGCGCGCCGCAAAATCGAAGACGTGCCCATTTCCATCTATGCCGGCGGCGCCGACGGCTTCTCCGCCGAGCGCCGCCAGGACCTGCCCGGCTGGGGCGCCGTCAGCGCCCTGTGTTGCGACGTCGACGACGACGGCCGCGTCGACCTGGTGCTGGTCAATTCGTCGCACAACACGCCGTCGCGCGACCCCGGCTCCTACATCTACCGCAACGGACCCGACGGCCTGCCGCCGCAGCCCACCTGGATCTTGCCCACCGACCTGGCTCACGGCGGCTGTTGCGCCGACATCGATCGCGACGGCTACCTCGAACTAATCTTCGGCGGCCACCTGAGCCCGGAAATTCTCATCTTCCACGGCGGACCCGACGGCTTCGACACAGAAAACCCCGAACGCATCCGTATGGAATGCGACGGCGAAGTATACGACCGCACCCTGTGGCTCTACCTGGCCGACCTCAACAACAACGGCTGGCTCGACCTGGTCGTACCGCAGAGCACCAAAGACCGCAGCCTCATCCTGTGGGGCGGGCCCGACGGCTTCAGCATGGAACGCTGCCAATTCCTCTCGATCTGGAAAGGCGTCAGCGCCCGCGCCGCCGACCTGACCGGCAACAGCTACCTCGACCTCATCATCGGCGCCGCCCCCCCCACCCTGGCCACACCACACGACTGCTTTGTCTACATCTACTGGAACGGCCCCGACGGCCTGCGCGAAGACCGCCGCACCCTGCTGCCGGCCAACGGCGTGCTCACCGTCGCCGTCGCCGACCTCAACAACGACGGCCTGCTCGACCTCTTCGTCCCATCCTACTCCGACAGCAACTCGCGCGACCTCGATTCCTACATCTACTGGAACCGCCCCAACCGCGGCTTTTCGGCCGCCGACTTCACCCGTCTCTTCACCCACTCGGCCTCGGGCTGCGTCGCCGCCGACTTCAACGAAAACGGCTGGATCGACCTGGCCGTCGCCAACCACAAGGTAGAGGGCGACCACCTGGGCTGGTCCGCCGTGTGGTGGAACGGCCCCCAGGGATTTGCCGAAGAGCGCACCACCCGCCTACCTTCGTCCGGCCCGCACGGCATGCTCTGCGTCGACCCGGGCAACATCGCCGACCGCGGCCACGAAGAATTCTACACCTCGGCACCCTATCAATTGCCCAATGGCCTGCGCCCAACGCGCATTTACTGGGAAACCACCACGCCGCCCAGAACCTGGGTGAGAGCCCAACTGCGTTCTGCTCCCACCAGTGCCGGGCTGCAAGAAGCTGCCTGGCAGGGTCCCGATGCCGGTGAAAAAAGTTGGTTCGAACTAGGCGAGTTGCTGGACAATGTGCAGATGCAGGGAGAGTGGATCCAGTACCGCCTGGCATTGGGGGCGTACAATAGCGTCAGCACACCCAGGATAGAGGCGGTACACGTCGACTGTGAATAACCAACGGTCCTATAAGAGAATGTTATCGTCGTATGAAGTTCATCCGTTCACCTACTGCGACCTTCTATCTGATACCCCTATGAACCAACCGATCTAACAGAAATCTCTCGCTGAACTATGAAAATCACCGAAATCTCCATAGACGCCGTCCGCGTCAACCAGTGGCTCAACTGGGCCTTCGTCCACGTCCACACCAACGAAGGCATCCGAGGTCTGGGCGAAATCAAGCCGCCCGGTAAAAACGCCGACACGCTGTCGGCACTGCGCCAATTGGAACAAGAGTTAAAAGGCCGCGACCCCCGTCACATCGAACAAATCGTCCACGACTGCACCCAAAACAACCCCGACCGACCGCGTATCTTCGCCCTCAGCGCCGTTGAACAAGCCCTGTGGGACATCCTCGGCAAATCCCTCAACGCCCCCATCCACGCCCTGCTAGGCGGAGCTTGCCGCGACGAAATCCGCCTCTACGCCAACATCAACCGCATCAGCCGCATTGCCGAAGAACGCACGCCGGAGTGGTTCGCCCATAACGCCGCCGCCGCCGTTGCCGCCGGCTTCGACGCCGTCAAACTGGCTCCCTTCGACGGCCTGCCCTCACAGGTCGACCGCGCAGGCGATGCCGCCGCCGGCATCGCCTGCATGCGCGCCGTACGCCAGGCCATCGGCCCCGAAATCGACCTGCTGATCGACTGCCACTCCCGCTTCACCGTGCGCGGCGCCCAGGAAGTGGCCGACGCCCTGCGCGACCTCAACCTGTTCTGGTTCGAACAACCTACCCCCGAGACCGACCTGGACGCCTGCATCGAAGTCAAAGAAAAATGCGGCATGCCCATAGCCGGCGGCGAACAACGCATGTTGCGTGCCGCCTTCTGGGAAGTGCTGGAACGCCGCACCATGGACATCATCATGCCCGACGTAACCGTAATCGGCGGTATCGGCGAACTCAAAAAAGCCGCCGTCATGGCCGAAGCCCGTGGCGTATCAACCGCCCCGCACGGTCCCTTTGGCCCGGTGGCCATTGCCGCCGGCGCCCAGACCATGGCCGCCCACCCCGACTTTCTGATTCTAGAATTCGGCTGGGGAGAAGCGGAGTGGCGCAGCGATTTAATCATCCCCTCGGAAAAAATCGACAGAGGACGGATCAAAGTAGGAGATGCACCCGGCCTGGGCATTGAATTGAATTCAGAAGTAGTGGAGGCGCATCGGGTAGAATTAGAATAGACATAGACCTGAAAATCACCGAGAGGTCGCACCGTGAAAATCACCGACATAGAACTCCACCAGATCTACACCCCATTGCTCGCCTGGAACCGCGATGCCCACCGCCTATTCCACGGCGCCAACTGGGACACCCGCACCATCGTGGTCCTCCACACCGACAACGGCCTGGAAGGCCTGGGCGAATTCACCGGTACCACCGACCCCAAGGCCGAAGAGGACCTGGAGAAATTGCGCGGCACCAACCCCTGCCGCTGGCTCGCCCACCCCGAACTCAACATCCGTCTGGCGCCGGCCATCTACGATTTAGTGGGCAAGGCCAACGACGTGCCGGCCTACCAGCTCTTCGGCCCCAAAGTGCGCGACTGGGTGCCGCTCTCTTCCTGGACCGTGTCGCAGACCCCGGCGCAAATGGCCGCAGAAGTGGAACGCGCCGTCGAGCAGGGCTACACCTGGATGAAATACCACACCCATTCCTTCCACAACGTCATCGACCAGACCCGCGCCATGCAAGAAGTAGCGCCGCATGGCTTTAAGGTCCACTACGACGTCAACTTCAACAATAGCGTGGATCACATAGTAGAACTCTCCAAAGAATTAGCGCAATTCCCGGTGGCCGGCCTCATCGAAGACCCCTTGCGCACCTTTGACCTGGAAGGCTATAAAATCCTGCGCCAGAAATGCGCCCTGCCCATCATTTTCCACCACCTGCCGCTGCAGGGCCGCGAGGCCCTGATGGGATTGGCCGACGGCTATATGCTCGGCCACGCGCCCATTGGCGCAGTCGTGCGGCGCGCCGGCCTCTACGAAGCGGCCAATGTTCCCTTTATGACGCAGAATACGGGCGGCAACATCACCCGCGCCATGGTCGTACACATGGCCGCGGCGTTCGATCAAGCCACCTTGCATCACGTGACGTTGGCCCATATGTGGGAGGAAGACGTCGTCGAACCATTTGAAGTCGTCGCCGGGTACGTGCAGGTGCCGGAAGAACCCGGCCTGGGCCTGACTTTGAACCGCGAAACGCTGGAGCGACTGAAGGCGACGCAACCGCCCCCCATGCCCAAAGCGCTCATACGAGTCCAGGTCGAGCGCGGCCCCACCGCCTACGCCCGCCCCCCGCTGAGTCGCTCGCCCCACATCAACCCGACGATGGTGGCCGGCGTCGGACAGGGTTACGACCGGCCGGTGGACCAGGACTTCTGGCACGACGACGGCAGCGCCGAATTCGCTACATTGTGGGAGGAGACGGCCGACCAGGCTGTATTCAAATAACCCGAAAATGGGGCGACGAGTAGGCTTCCGACGTCTACGCCGACGCCCCGGAATAATGCCGCACCCCCCACTTCCAAAACAAGCGCGCCCCCACCAACA
>CAXGRO010000558.1:0-4191 GCA_964012055.1 uncultured bacterium | reverse complement strand
CTCCCTGAGGGAATTCGGCCGAATCGCCGCTTAAAAAGTGGCCACTATATTGTTAACAAAGAGATTTTAAAAAGGGACCAAAAGGGCATTTTAGGAAGAAAGAAGTCTTTTTGAAAGACTTCTAAAGAGAAGGGACTACCCCTAAAATGTTATGATCCGATATATCGGATCCGACTTGGGAAATGACAATATATTCCTTCCCTTTATCAATGGTCTAATATCTCCCATTACATCACAATCTAAGGAGCACCGCTGCATGAGCCTTAAAAAACAACTCGCCGATCTCGCACCCGGTACCATCACCACCATTGCCGGCGTCGGTTATATAGAGGGTGTTGCGGCTCGCGACGCGCCGGCGGGCACGCCCCAGGGCGTCGTTCGCATCGCCGGCAGTGACTTGATTGTGCTCGACATGTGGGGGCATCGCATCTGGCGTATTGATGGGGAGGGCATACTGCACCTCTTTGGCGGCGACGGGGTGCCGGGTGGGCGCGGCGACGGCGGGCCGGTTGAAGCGGCGCGCTTTCACGACCCCCACGATTTGACTAAAGACGGGGACGACAATCTGTACCTGACCGACCTGGGCAATCGTGCGGTGCGGCGCGTCGACGCCAAAACCGGTATTATCACGCGGGTCGCGGGGTCGGGCCGGGTGGGGTGGGGTGGCAACGGCGGGCCGGCGCTGGAGTGCGAGATCGACAACGACTCCGGCATTGCCGTAGATGGGCAGGGCAATGTTTTTATTTCTTGCGAGTGGTCGAATGTGGTGCGGCGCATCGATGCGCAGAGTGGCATCATCGAAATCTTTGCGGGGGTGGAAGCGCGGCATCGCGACCTGGAAGAGGGGACTAGCCGGCCCTTCTCCGGACCCTGGCTCAGCATGGGGGGGTACTCCGGCGACGGCGGGCCCAAAGAGCAGGCGGGGGTTCACCACCCCGAGCACCTGGCTTTTGATTCCCAAGGCGATCTCTATATATGCGACAATTCCAACGACCGCATTCGCAAGATCGATATGAAAACGGGAAGAGTGAGCACGGTGTTTGGCAACGGCCAGCGCGCTTCCAGTGGAGACGGCGAGCTGGGCACGGAGGCCGCCCTGCTGATGCCCGATGCGCTGTGCTTTGACGTACACGACAATCTCTACGTCGGCGAGAAATACGGCTTTCGAGTGCGCAAGCTGGACGCCCAAACCGGGCGAGTGTCGACGCTGGCGGGCAACGGCCAGGCCGGTTGGGGCGAAGAGGGACTGTCCGGTTCACAAAGCCGCATCAACTGCGTGGAGGCGGGGTTGTGGGCCGATGCGGACGGCACGGTGTACTGGGGCGATTCTTCCGGCCGCTTGCGCCGCTGCGACGGCAAAACCGGCATAGTCACCACGGCGCTGGGGGGCACCTCGGTGCACGACGGCGGTTCGGCGACACAGGCTTTTTTGCGCGGACCTTTTGGCATTTCGGTGGCTGCCAACGGCGATATTTATTTTGCCGACACGTGGAATCAGCGGGTGCGCGCCATCGATTGTGAGACCGGGGTTATCCGCACGGTTGCGGGCGAAGGGGCGCGGGCCTACGGCGGCGACGGCGGGCCGGCGATGCAGGCTTTTTTGGGCAATCCCGACGACGTTTCGGTGGGGCCGGACGGCAGCGTTATTATTGCCGACACGCGCCACAGCCACGTGCGCCGCGTTGACGCCAACGGGGTAATTCACAATTTTGCCGGGGCCGCTTTCCCCTGGGACAAGGGGGACGGCGGGTCGTCGCTAAATGCCAATTTAATTTATCCGACGGCGGTGGAGCACGGTCCAAACGGCGATGTTTACATTGCCGACGCCGCGGCGCACCGTATTCGCAAGGTGGACGCTGCCAGCGGCGTCATCACCACGGTGGTGGGCAACGGACTTGACGGTTACAGCGGCGACGGCGCCGCGGCGACGGCGGCGCGCATCGGTCGCCCCATGGCAATGCGTTTTGACGCGGCGGGCAATTTGTACTTTGCCGACAGCAGTTGCCACGCGGTGCGGCGCGTCGACGCCAAAACCGGCGTCATCACCACGGTCGCCGGCTGCGGCGAAGAAGGGTATTCTGTAGACGGCACGCCCGCCTTAAAAGCCAGGCTGGGAACCCCCCACGGTGTTGAAGTGACGCCGGACGGCCAGACTTTGTATGTTTCCGACACGAGCAATTTTCAGGTGCGGGCGATTGGCCCGGACGGCACCTTGCGAACTATCGCCGGTAGCGAAGACGGAGGGGACAGTGGGGACGGCGGGGCTGCCGTAGGTGCGAGGCTTAACTACCCATACTCTCTGCGCCTGTACGGCCTAGACGTACTGCTCATCAGCGATCACTGGAACAATAAGTTGCGCGCGGTGAAACTGAACTAAGCGTGTTCCTTGCGCTGATGCCCCGGACCAGTTGGTCGGCTTTCTCACCGCGTCCTAAATCGCATAGGGTCTTTTGTGCTCCGGTCAGGTCGTCCGGCTCATGCCGCAATGGCTAAGCTCCAAAGCTAGTCATGATCAGCCCCTCTTGCTCGACCCAGCGGTGCAGAAAGCGGCGCGAGTAGCGCAGGTAGGTGAGGTACTCGTTGCCAATTTCGCGTTTGCTCATCTGCTTTTGGAAGCGGCCGGTGGGCAAGACGTTACGGCGGCCGCGCACCTGGGTGATGTGGCCGCTGCTGTTGCTCACCGCAATGGTCATCATGCGGTAGATTTTGCCGCCGTCGTCCTCTACCTGCAGCGACCAGATGGAGCTCTTGCCGCTCGGGGTTGGGGTCTTGCGGGTCGTGCAGCACCAGAATGGCGTTCATGTGGGCGCTGTGCGGGCTGTTGAAGTGCACCAGGTTGTTGTTGCACCGACCGTTGGACTCCACCAGGCCCAGGTTGGACTTTTCCCAGTGAATGCCGTCGGTGCTGACGGCGTAACACATGCGCGTGCCCTTGGTGTGGCAGTCGTCCCCAATGACCCCGTACCACATGCGCAGCTCGTCGCCAACGCGTATCACCGTGCCGTAGTAGTGCATCCCCAGGCCGTCGGGGGCTTGCGGTTGTTCCCCTTTGAGCAAGACTTTTTCGTGGGGCCGGTACGGGTTGTCCGCCGCCACTAGTCCGTACTTCAAGCGATAGCGAAACGGCATGCTCCACTTGTCGAAGGGGAAGAGAACGGCTTCGTTGATCTCGGCGTCCGGTCCGCCGTTTTTTTACCCGCATTTCCACTTCTCCATGTTGAAATCTGGCTTTAAGCTAATAAACCCGGTTGGGTCGGCCTGCTATGACGTGGGGTGGTTATATAACAACGATTATTGCGCTTCGTTTTCGTCGTCTTCTAGCGCTTCGCGGAGCGCCTCCAACTCGGGCAAAATCAACAGGTCTTTGGGGCGCCCGGCAGCGCGTTTGGCCGCTATGAGTCCGTCGAGAGATAATACCGCACAAGGAAGGCCAAAGAGTTCGACCTGGACGGATACTGCCAATACCTGTGTGAAGGCGCCGACCCCACTTACTTCCCCCAGTAAATCTACATCGCCCAAATCAGTTTTGAGGGCGAAATTTGATCCGCGCTGCAGGGTTCTCAGATCCCAGAAAAAGGGCAGGCCTTCCGGTGCGTCGCGCAATTGTGGGTTGAGCGGTTCGAGCGCCGCGACCAGGCTTTGTAGATTGGCCGCATCGCGACTGTAACCGAAGTCCAGATCGTAGGTCACGTAGGCCGAACCGTGCGCCACGGCGGCCACTCCACCTATAAGGACAAATTCTACTTCGTGGCGGATAAGGATGGTGAGCAGTTTCTCCAGGTCAACCACGTTTTATCCCGCGTTGCGCCGCCCCGCGAATCTGCTCGAGTTCGGTCATGGTTTTCTGTAATAGGCGCACCCGCTCGTCGGGCGTGAGGCGCAGGCGCTCGATCAGCAGGGAGAGGTCGATGCCAAAGTCGCGCGCCCGGGCGATGGCCGTGCCGGTTAACGGATTCTTTAATTTTTCTTCGGGACTCATCTGTCGTCCTCGTTAAGGATTTTAACTTCGCCATTCATTAAGTATGGAAAGCTAGGATAGTTACACCACTCAGGCAAATGAAATGTTACCGACTGCTCCATTTTAATTGGATTTAGAACTACTCCCCAAACGCTGCGGCGATTTTGCGTGCAAAGCCGATCAACATCTCGTCGCTGCCGCGCGCACCCAGCAGCGACAGGCCGACCGGCAGG
>CAXGRO010000557.1:0-4194 GCA_964012055.1 uncultured bacterium | reverse complement strand
TTTCCGCAGCTGCGAAGGGCGTGCCTATCCGATAGACCGTCAGACTGGCCGTTTCGGCCGCCCAGAAGACCCATCCCGCCACTGGGAGCAGCAACCATCTCGTCGACTTAAATGCGAGCATGATCTCTTCTTTCAATCTATAGGCGCATAAATGTGAGAGGGATATTCAAGATCATGGCAAATGGCTTGCAAAGGAATACAAAGAATCAAGGCACGAAGCAACCCCTTTTTATGTATAGGAATTTTAAAGGGCCTTTAGGAGGTCGAGTCAAGCCATATGGGCGTCTTATCGCCCTCTTTCCTGCTGGGGTGCCCGCCTTTATGCGGCGCCTCTTTTAAGCTCGGCGGGCCCGCTAGACGCCCCAGGTTGTTTTCGCCTCTCTGGGGCCAGGGGAGACGGCGTTCTAGGCGTAGCCCATCCGACGTAGGGCGGGACCATAGGCGATGGAGGGGCGAGTGGGACGATAGACGGCAAAGATGTAGGAGAAGGAGTGAAGTCAGCATTTCCTCAGCGCCATTCTTTTCTTTTTTAGTATCTTTCTCTCTCGCAATCCCTAAGCGGGAAACGGCTTTTCATTCTGTTATTTTCCAGTTGGTCACAGGCCCGCCTCGTAGTATATTGCGAATGGACTGTCACCGCACGTATTATAAAACAGCGAGGAGCGCGTCATGAGCTGGAAAGTGGTTGATCGGATGACAATATATCACGAAATCGGCATGTATGCCCTGTGCCCAAACGTGGTACGCACGCCCTCCGGCGATTTGATGGTGTTCTTCCAAAGAGCCCCGCATCTAGGTTATCCCCACCACGACCATCCGCTGTTCAATGTACAGGCGTGCCGCTCGCAAGACGAGGGACAGACGTGGAGCAAGGCCTCACTGATAACGTCCGATCCCCTTGGAGGGATCAACGACCGCGGTGTCCACACCCTCTCCGACGGCAGCATCTTCATTCACTGCTCGTGCACGGAGTTAGTGCCCTCAGAGGGGGCCGAGGCCCATGGGGCCGACTGGGTCTCGCGGCCCGGTAAACCCTTCTGGGTCCGCTCCCAAGACGACGGACATACTTGGAGTGCGCCTGAACGCTTCCCCCCTGTGCCGGACGCCGTATGGGGGCACCCGGCCACGCATTCGGGGGTCTGCAGGAGCGGTCTGATCGAGCTTCCCGACGGACGTCTGCTCATGCCGAGTAAGGCAACCGACCGTCCGGACGGCTCCATGCCGTGCTTCGGCATGCTGCGCGTGTCCCACGACATGGGCGCAACGTGGGAGTACGGAGGACGGATCGCCGAGGATCCCGTCGCCCACTTTAGCGAGCCGGCCATACACCGTACCCCGAGCGGACGTATCCTGGTGATCTTTCGCTGCCATGCCAATCAGCCCCAGGACCGGGACGAGCGTTTGCCCCTGAGAGACCGCCAGTACAACAGCCGCTTTCAGGCCCTGGTCACCTCTGACGACGACGGTGCGACCTGGACCCCGTGGCGGCGCTCCGTGCACGGATATCCCGCCCATATGCTGGGACTGCGAGATGGGCGCATTTTTCTCACCGTCGGCACGCGCTGGGATGGCCAATCAGGTTGTCTCGCCAGAGTTCTGGACCCCGAAGGCAGCGAGTTGGAGACCACGCCGATCCAGGAGACCGCACCGGATCTGGAAAACGGACCGGACGTCATTGTGCAGAGCGACTCGTTCAGCCACGACTGCGGCTACCCCTGGTCGGTAGAGCTCAACGACGGACGGGTGCTCGTCGTCTACTGGCACCACTATCCGGACAACCACTGCGGAATCGAAGGGGCCATATTGGCAGAGGAGTGAGCCCATCTTGCTCCGCACAACCCAGTCGTCGGTCCCAGCGCGCTCAGCCTGCCACGAAAGCCGTAAGGAGTCTGTCCAATGAAAAAAAACCGGCATCCCCAAGCATACGCCGGACGGCAAACTCGATTTTCACGCCTGCTGAGTGGCCTACATCAACCTGGTCATCGAGCATGTGGCCACCGTCAAAGACGCCCAGGCCCTGGTGTGGCACGCCACGCCGGATCTGACCATGAACGTCTACGGGCGGACCCGCGACGAGCGGCTGGCGCAGGGGGTGGAGCAGCTATCCGAAGCGGTACAGCCCGTGAAAAGAGTACCTATGCACTACCAGCGCGAAGGGGGTATAGAAACAGAAAACGCAACCATTTTAGAAGACAAGCAGTTGCGTCAAAAAAGAAATGGTGGAGCTGAGGGGAATCGAGCCAGAGGTATAAATGTATATAAAACAAATATTTATGATGCATGATTTATCAAAAAAAACACCAAATCCAAACAAAACAAGACATTGCCCGATTCGCCTATTTATGATGCAGAACAAAAACCTACAGATGTAGAACGCGCCAAAGACATATCCGAACGTCCAAAATGTGCAACATCCGTGCAACAGTTTCCCCCCGAAATACCTGAACTGGCGGAGGTGGTAGAAGCATGGGAAAGTCTGCCAAATGCTATGAAAGCGGGGATTTTGGCTATGGTTCGGCTGCTTTGAAGGAAGGGGAAAAGCAGTGAAACGACTAATGCTATGCCAAATCCTTCCTGAACCCAGGCGCGCGAATAGGCGATGATTTTTGGGAGAGGGCCATACGCATGCATAAGCCAATAGTTGCGACGGTAATCCCTACCCCATAGGCTGATGGTAATCGTCGATCTAAGCTCAAATTACAGTTTCCGATTACATCATGAGCGGCGTTGCCGAATTTTGAGATAATCCTCTCTGGTTCCGAACCCGCTCTCGGGTAGTCTTCTTCCTGACTCACTGGGGTTGAACGAACGGGCACTTTTCCGAGCGCACGCAGTACATATATTGGGCGCCGGCTTGCGCTGCTCTTTGGGCATGTGCGCGGCTTGCACCGGCCATTTTGAACTGGCTGACGGCGGCACGCTTTTTTTGGACGAGATCGGCGATATGCCGCTGGAGTTGCAGCCCAAGCTGCTGCGGGTGCTGGAGGAGGGGCGCATTCGGTCCATCGGCGCCGCCGCCGAAAAGGAGGTGCGGGTGCGGGTGGTGGCCGCCACCAACGCCAGCCTGGAGAAGGCCATCGCGCAGGGGTGTTTTCGCCAGGACTTGTTTTTTCGCCTGGCGCGCGTTACTGTTGAAGTGCCGCCGCTGCGCCAGCGCCGGGAGGACATTGTGCTGCTGTCGCAACACTTCTCGAATTATTTGCCCGCGAGATGAATTCTTTGCCCCCGAATTTGAATGACGCCGCGCTAAAAACGCTGGAAGCCTATGATTTTCCGGGCAATGTGCGCCAGCTCAAGAACATCGTCGAGGGCGCTTTGATCGAATCGCAGGGTGCCAGCATCCAGCCGCACCATTTACGTTTCCCCAACGCTACATCTAGCGGCACCGGTCTGCCGTCTGATGCGGCGGCAACGCCGCAATTGCCGCTATATCTGGACGATTTACTCGTCCGCACCGAACGGAACGTGGTAGAGCAGGCCTTGATACAGACCAACCGCAACGCCGCCGCCGCCGCCCGGCTGCTCAACACCAATCGCACGCGCGTCTACCGCAGCCTCAATCGCACCGTTTAAACGGCAATGCCCGACACTTATTTGCAAACTGTGCGGCAGTTCAACCGCAATGTCCGCCTCTTTCTGCTCAGCGCCGCCCTGATCGGATTTACTACTTCCGGCGGTGTCCAGGGGGTTTTGCTCAACCTCTATTTGTTGCGACTGGGCTACGGCCTGGATTTTGTGGGGCAAATCAATTCTATTGGCGGCCTGGTTTTTGCGCTGTTCAGCTTGCCGGCGGCGGTGCTGTGCCGGCGCTGGGGCAGCCGCCGCACGATGATTGGCGGCCTGATGCTGATTGTGATCGGCAGTGTTTTGTTGCCTCTGGTCGAGTTTATACCCGGCGCCTGGTGGACCCCTGTGTTGTTATTCATCCGCCTGCCCAGTGCCATGGGTTTTGCCCTCTACTTTGTCAGCACGAGTCCCTTTTTGATGGGCTCTACGGGCGGTCGCGAGCGCACCCATGTGTTTTCGATGCAAGCCGCCCTGTGGCCGTTGGCTGGTTTTGCCGGCAGCCTGATGGGCGGGCTGCTGCCCGAATTTTTTGCCGCCTTATTGGGCGTGTCGCTGGATGACCCGGCGCCGTTTCGCTATGGGCTTTTGCTGGGCGCCGTGCCGCTCTTGCCCGGGGCCATTGCGCTG
>CAXGRO010000556.1:0-4197 GCA_964012055.1 uncultured bacterium | reverse complement strand
CACGCCCAATTGGGGGCCGTCTTCCACCGGACTGCGGCCATGCCCCTCGCTATTACTCTGACCGGTCAGCACCCAGATGTCCCCCACACCCACGTGGTGGCGCATATCGCCGCGCGCCGACCACTCAATAGCACCGCCGTCTAGATTGAGACACGTTTCTAAGCGGTAGAGTCCCCCGGCGGGAATGTCTTTGAGCCGGCACGTCCAGCTGCCGTCGCGGCGCGTCGTCGCCCGCGTCCAATCGTGGGATAATGAAATAGCCTCGCCGCTGACCTCGTCTACTAGGCGCAAGTAAACTGCCGCTTTCTTAAACGGCTCGCGATACACCCATCTGCCGCTCAATTTTAGCGCCGCACAGCCGTTTTCATCCTGTTGCAGGATCTGCCAATTGCTCAATCCCGCTTCGATCAACACTCCAAATTCGTCTTCAGCTCTCATCTCCACTGCCATTCCCAGTTAGTTTGGATAAACGCTGTAAAACCTTTGCCCATTTCACCCCTCGCGCTGGTTGATCTGCAAGTCCCACGCCTGCCAATAATATTTGAGTGGATCATCCTCATCCCAACCCGAATAGAGATCTTCCCAATCGGTAAAATGCATATGGGGTTCGAGCGAGTCGCTGCGCACCGGGTGGCTCATGGGCTGGTAGCGGTAGTCGAGCGAAATGCGCAAACGGTCGCCGCTCTGGTTGTCCTGCCCTTGATGGGCGGTGAGGCTGTGGCAAATGAGCACGTCGCCGCAAGCAAAGTCGCCGCCGGCCCACAGCGTATCTTCGGCGAGCAGGGCGGCGTGACCACCGGCGCCGGTGGCCTTTTCAACTTCCAGCTTGCCGAGTTTGTGGGTGCCGGGGGCCACCGCCAGACTGCTCAGCGACGCCGGGCAATCGCCGGCCGGAATCCAGGCGGTCCAGGTCTCGTCGGTGCCGCCAATGTAAAAGTTATCCTGGTGCGGCGGCGTGGTGTGGGTGAGGGCGTTGGGAAAAATGACGCGGCAAATATTGCGGCTGTGGGGCAAAACCGGTTCGCCAAAAAGCGTCTCGAACATCGCCATAAGCGCCGGGTCCAGCGCCAACGAATTGAAGGCGCGCAGGCGCTGCACGTCGGTGTAAAAGGCGATCCACCCGGGCGAATGCCCCTCAATAAACAGGCTGCCGTCGCGGGAAATCCCGTCCATCAAAGGCGCTTCTTGGTCGAGCCAACCGTGCTTGCCACACACTTCGAGGATCTGACGCCGCAAGTCGAACACCAGCGCCGGGTCGAGAAGACCGCGAAAGAACAAATAACCCTGCTCGGCGGCGCGAACCCGCAACTCCTCGGGTAAGTTGAGCAAAGGGACGGAATCGACAAAGGGTTCCACATTGAGCATGACCTGGTGTGCCATCGGGGTCACTCCTCTTATTGGTCAATAGAGCTTCAAAAATCTCGCGTAAAGCCGCAAATCCAGCCGCCGTCGACCACGAGAGTCTGGCCGTTTACGTACGATGACATATCGGAAGCCAAAAATAAAGCGGCATTGGCAACATCTTCCACCTGCCCGGGGCGGCCGCTGGGCACAAACGACATGAGCCGCTTGCCCTGCTCGTTAAAGCTGCCGTCGTCGTTGTAGAATAAACCCCGCGTTGCGTTGGTGACGGTGGAACCCGGGGCGATGGCGTTGGCGCAAATGCCGTGCTGCCCCAATTCCAGGGCCATGGCTTCGGTCAAACTGATGACCGCCGCCTTGCCGACGACGTGGCCAATCTGGTTGCGTATGGGCACTTTGCCGGCAATCGAAGCGATGCTGATGATACGCCCCGACTGCTGTTTGATCATTTGCAAGGCAGCGTATTTGGAACAATAATACGTGCCGTTGATGTCGACATCCATCATTTTGACAAATACCTCGTCCGAATATTTATCAACCGTGGTGCGCTCCTTGGGATCCTCCGGATTGTAGGCGGCGTTGTTGACCATAATATCGAGGCGGCCGCCCACCGATACGGTGTGGTCAATCATGGCGTGCACCTCGTCCAGAACGCTAATATCGCAATGCACGAACGAAGCCGCCGGCCCCAATTTTTCCGCCGTGGCCCGGCCCACTTCATCCAGTATATCGCCAATTACCACCTGCGCCCCGTGTGCCACGTATTCGGCGGCGATCTTCTTGCCGATCCCCCTGGCCGCCCCGGTGATCACGGCCACTTTGCCCTGCAGACTCAGTTTATCTTGCACGATGACCTCTCTGAATTTTATTCCGGGCCGCTGTCGGTACAAAGCCTAGCCAACTACGGCGGATTAACAATGGTTTGAAAAAAGCTTGTCACACCTCGAGTTCCACGCTGTATTTGACACAATCGGCCGCAAATTTGCCCAACCAATATGCCCGTCGTCGTGCGTCACCCAGTGCAACATTTCAGACGTCATCACCTCCAGCATCGCCTCGCCGTCGCGGCCGACGTACGTCTGCCCCCCCCGCGTAAAACGCGTGGCGACCGTCGTGTTCTATATACGTAGTTTTGGTGAGATTTCCCCCCACGCTCTCGCCGCTTGACATCCGCATTACCTCCTGTTCATTCGCCAGTAATTGGCATTTTCTTTCGATTGAGGTTATAACACAGCGGAAATGTAGAGATGAAACAACTGCACATGGCGAAAGAGCTCGCCGTCGCGCGCCCAGAAAAACTCAGCCGGCGGCGCTCTCGGCGCGGCGGAGAAAGTCGGAAGCGCCGGCGGCCACCCAGGCACCGGTGCCGGTGAGCAAACAGCGCACGCCGGCCTCTACATAGCGCTCGACCGTGGCGTTGGTGACCGTAGTGCCGGCGACGCGGCCGGCGGCCTGAATACGGGCGAGGGATTCGTCGATGACCTTTTGCACCTCGGGGTGCTCGTGGTCGCCTATGTGCCCCATCGACGCGGCCAGATCTGACGGGGCCACCATAAACACGTCGATGTGGTCGACGGTCAAAATTTCGTCGAGGTTGCCGACCGCGACAATGTCTTCGATCAAAATAATCAGCAGCGTCTCGTCGTTGGCCACTTCGAGGTAATTGCCAACGCCAATACCCTGGCGACTGGTGTAGAGGCCGCGCTTGCCAACGGGAGCAAACTTGCCGCCTTCAACTACGTTTTGCGCTTCCTCGCGAGTGTTGACGTGGGGCACGCACACGCCCTGGGCACCGCGGTCAAAGGTGCGGTAGATGAGCCCCTGGTCATTGCGGTTGACGCGGACCACCGAGGTGAGCCCCCAAATGTCGCAGGCGCGGGTGAGGTTGCCCAAGTCGGCGGCATCAACGGCGCCGTGTTCGCCCTCCAGCCACACCCCGTCAAAGCCGCAGGGGCCAAAAGAGTCGATGTCGTCGGCGTGGGTCATGCCCGCGGCAATGCTGGCGATGTTTCCTTCGGCCAACTTGCGTTTTACGCGATTAGTTCTTAGTTCCATGAGGTTCGGGCGCAGAGAAAATGCGCCGCCTGCGCGCGGCGATAGAGCTGGCAATAAAGATCGATGGCCAAAGTATAGAAGCTGTGGGATCCACGGTCAAGCAAGGGCTACGCCGTTTATTCTCCGCTTGCCCAAACGCATTCTACAATGTATAAATTAAACCAAAGAAAGAGCTTCTAAATATGAAACTGACCTAATTGACCTCACTTTATTTACAGGCGCGAAAAACGCCATGAGCCAGTACGACGCCATTGTCGTAGGCGGCGGTGTAGTGGGCATGTCCACCGCCTACCACCTCGTTTGCAGCGGCGCCAAAACGCTGCTCATCGACCGGCGCGACGCCGGCAGGGCGACCGACGCGGGGGCCGGCATCCTCTCGGTCGACACTTACGGCGGCGACTCGGAAGACTGGTTCCACCTGGGCATTGCCGCATCCGCCTATTATCCCGACCTCATCAAACAATTAGAAACCGCGCAAAACGGCGATATCGATACCGGCTACGCCGTTTGCGGCAAACTCACCGTAGCCATCTCCGCAGACGAAGTTGAGCCTTACGAACAGAGCAAAGATCGCGTCCTGGCGCGCCAGCAACGCCGCGGCGTCCCCGCCGCCGCCGACCTCTATGAACTCTCTTCCGACGAAGCCCGCAAACTGTTCCCACCCCTGGCCCCGGTGCACCGAGCCCTCTACTACCGCAACGCCGCGCGCGTCGACGGCCGCCTGCTGACCAACACGCTCCAGGTTGCCGCCCAACAGCGCGGCCTCGAAGTGGAACAGAC
>CAXGRO010000555.1:0-4198 GCA_964012055.1 uncultured bacterium | reverse complement strand
CAAGCGCCCGGTCAACGACGGTTTTTCGGGCGGCGAAAAAAAGCGCCACGAAATTTTGCAAATGGCGGTGCTCGAACCCACCCTGGCCATCCTCGACGAGACCGACTCGGGCCTCGACATCGACGCCCTGCGCATCGTCGCCAACGGCGTCAACCAATTGCACGGGCCCGACAAGAGCGCCATCGTCGTCACCCACTACCAGCGCCTGCTCGACTACATTGTACCCGACGTGATCCATGTGCTGGTCGACGGCCGCATTGTCAAATCGGGCGACAAAGACCTGGCCCTCGAACTCGAAGAGAAGGGCTACGACTGGATCAAAGAGGGCGAGGCCGTGCAGGCGGGGGGCTGAGATGGCGCAGACGACCGACAACATCCGCCAGTACCTCGACCATTTCGAGCGCTTTGAAAAAAGCCTCAACGGCCAGGCCGAGGCTGCCGTCCACGCCCTGCGCCGCGAGGGACTCGCCCGCTTTACCTCTTTAGGGCTGCCCACCACCCAGGACGAAACCTGGCGCTTTACCAGCTTGGCCAATCTGGCGCGCACAAACTTTTCGCCGGCCCCGTCGTATCAAAACGACTTGAGCACAGCCGCCCTCACCCCCTTCCTCTTTCCGGGGCTGGACGGCGTGCAATTGGTTTTTGTCAACGGCGAGTACGTAGACCAATTCTCCACCTTGCCAGACTTGCCCGCCGGCGTCAAGGTCATGAGTCTCGCCGCCGCGCTTGAAACAGAAACCGCCCTCGTGCAAGAACACCTGGGCCAACAACTCGCCGACGATCAAGCTTTTGCGGCGCTCAACACGGCATTTATCCGCGACGGCGCTTTCATCTATCTACCGCAAAACGCCGCGCTGAACCAACCTATTCACCTGCTCTTTCTCTTTACCGCCAGCGCCCAACCCACCGTTTCGCATCCGCGCAACCTGATCGTCGCCGGCGCCCACAGCCGCGCCACCGTCGTCGAGAGTTACGCCGGCATCGACAACCACGTCTACCTCACCAACGCCCTCACCCAGGTGTTCGTCGACGAAGGCGCCGTCGTCGAACACTGCAACGTGCAGCGCCAGAGCCTGTGCGCCTTCCACCTGGCCAACACGCAAATCCGCTCGGCGCGCGCCGGCCGGTTCACCTCCACCGCCGTTTCTCTGGGCGGCCGCCTGGCGCGCAACGACATCCACGCCTTGCTAGCCGGCGAGGGCAGCGAAACCACGCTCAACGGCCTCTACCTTGCCTGCGGCCAGCAGCACGTCGACAACCACACCCTGCTCGAACACGCCCAACCCCACTGCCCCAGCCACGAATTCTACAAAGGCATCCTCGACGGCAAGGCCAGCGGCAGTTTTAGGGGCAAGATTCACGTGCACCGCGAGGCGCAAAAGACCAACGCCTACCAGAGCAATCAAAATTTGTTGCTCTCCGACGACGCCCAGATCAACTCCAAACCCCAGCTTGAAATTTACGACGACGATGTCAAGTGCTCGCACGGCTCCACCGTGGGGCAACTCGACCCCGACGCCGTCTTCTACCTGCGCTCCCGCGGCCTTTCTCAAGAAACGGCTGTGGCCGTGCTCACCCGCGCTTTTGCCGGCGAAGTGCTTGAGCGCATCCAACTGGAACCCGTGCGCCAGAAACTCGAACAATTGGTCGACCACCAACTGGCCACCAACCGCAAAAACAGAGGCCGTGATGAGTAGCGTCGCACAAACTGCCCCAAATTACGCGCCCGTGCAATTCGACTTTGACGTCGACAAAATCCGCCGCGACTTCCCCGTGCTGCAGGAGCGCATTCGCGGCAAGGAATTGGTTTACCTAGACAACGGCGCCACTACCCAAAAACCGCTCACCGTGCTCTACGCCCTGCAGCGCTACTACGGCAGCGAGAACTCCAACATCCACCGCGGCGTCCACTTTCTCAGCCAGCAAGCCACCTTTGCCTACGAACGCGCCCGCGGCCGCGTGGCGCATTTCCTCAACGCCGCCGACACCCACGAGATCGTCTTCGTGCGCGGCACCACCGAGGGCATCAACCTGGTGGCCCAAACCTTCGGCCGCCAGCAAATCAAAGAGGGCGACGGGATTCTCATCTCGCACATGGAACACCACTCCAACATTGTGCCCTGGCAAATGCTATGCGAGGAGAAAGGCGCCCACCTGCGCGTTGTGCCCATCGACGACGACGGCGAGTTCCTCTTTGACGAATACGAAAAATTGCTCGGCGAGCGCACCAAATTGGTCGCCGTCACACAGGCCTCCAACGCCCTGGGCACCATCACCCCGCTCAAAGAAATCGTCGCCCGCGCCCACGATCTAGGCGTGCCGGTGCTGGTCGACGGCGCCCAGGGTGCGCCCCACATGCCGGTGGACGTCCAGGACCTCGACTGCGACTTCTACACTTTTTCGGGACACAAAACCTTTGGCCCCACCGGCGTCGGCGTGCTCTACGGCAAGCGCCAATTGCTCGAAACCATGCCGCCGTGGGAGGGCGGCGGCTCCATGATCAAAGCCGTCACCTTTGAGCGCACCACCTACGCCGACGTGCCCGCCAAATTTGAGGCCGGCACCCCCAACATCGCCGGCGGCATTGGCCTGGAGGCGGCCATCGACTACGTCAATTCTCTCGGCCTCGCCAACATCGCCGCCTACGAAACCGACCTATTGGACTACGCCAGCCAAGCGCTGGAACAAATCGACGGCCTGCGCCTCATAGGCACGGCAAAAAATAAAGTGGGCGTGCTGTCTTTTGTATTGGACGAGGTCCACCCCCACGACATCGGCACCATTCTCGACGCCGAAGGTGTGGCGGTGCGCGCCGGCCACCACTGCGCCCAGCCGGTGATGCAGCGCTTTGACGTGCCCGCCACCGTGCGCGCCTCGCTGGCTTTTTACAACACCCGCCAAGACATAGACACGCTGGTGGCGGCGCTTAACAAAGTGAAAGAGGTCATGGCCTGATGTCCGAACTCCGCGAACTCTACCAGCAGGTCATTCTCGACCACAATAAAAACCCGCGCAATTTTGGCGCCCTGGCGCAAGCCAACCGCTCGCAGGAAGGCTACAACCCCCTGTGCGGCGACCATCTCCACGTCCATTTACATGTGCAAGACGGCCTCATCCAGGACATCAAATTTGAGGGCTCGGGTTGCGCCATATCCAAGGCCTCGGCCTCGCTCATGACCGCCGCCGTCAAAGGCAAGAGCACGGCAGAGGCGGAGGCGCTCTTTGAGCAGTTTCACCAATTGGTCACCTCAGACCCCGACGACCCCGTCGACCCGGAACAATTGGGCAAGATGGCCGTCTTTGCCGGCGTGCGCGAATTTCCCATGCGCGTCAAATGCGCCACCCTGGCCTGGCACACTATGAAAGCGGCCGTAGAAGGCGACCAAGCGGCCGTAACAACCGAGTGAGGAGAACGACATGCACGACCGCACCTTTGCCACCGACAGCATCGAAAAAAAAATCGTCGACGTCATCAAAACCTGCTACGACCCAGAAATTCCCGTCGACATCTTTGAACTGGGCCTCATCTACGACATTCAAGTGGGCGAAGATAAAATGGCTCACGTCTCCATGACCTTGACCTCGCCGGCCTGTCCGGTGGCCGGCACCCTGCCGCCGGAAGTCCAGAACAAAATTAAAGCCACCGTGCCCGACCTCGAAGACGTCAACGTAGAAGTGGTTTGGGACCCGCCCTGGAACACCGACATGATGTCCGAAGCGGCCAAGCTAGAACTGGGAATGATGTAAAATGAAACTTAGCTCTCAGGAAGAATACGGCCTGCGCTGTCTGCTGCAATTGGGCCGCCAGGACCCATCCCAAAGTCTCACCATACCCGAAATAGGCCAGGCGGAAGGCATTTCCACCCCCAACGTTGCCAAACTCCTGCGCATTTTGCGCCAGCACAACTTTGTCGTCAGCGCGCGCGGCCAGCACGGCGGTTACACCCTGGCGCGGCCGGCCGATCAGATCGTCGTGGGCGAAGTGCTGGCGGCACTGGGTGGGCGCCTCTACGAACCTTCTTTCTGCGACCATTTCGGCGGCAGCGAAACGAGTTGTCTGCACTCGCCTAACGAGTGCTCGGTGCGCTCACTGTGGAGTCGCGTGCAGCAAGCCGTCGACCTAGTGCTTAGCCAAACAACCCTGGCCGATCTGCTGCGCCACGGCGAATTAGATACGCCGCAGCCTACGGCGGCCGAA
>CAXGRO010000554.1:0-4199 GCA_964012055.1 uncultured bacterium | reverse complement strand
AAAAACCCTGGACTTTGACGGACTGGTCGAATTTTAAAAGTCACACATCACGTCCACTGTATTGAGATAAGTAATCTTAAATGCTGGACTGAGATGGGGGCAGTCGTTAATTTTTTGCGCGTTGGAAAGTTAGAAAAATAGGGAGATGTCTATTGGTATTTGTAGTCTTCTGGTAAATAAAAAAGATTGAATGGGGCATGGAAATTGTTACAGACATCGTTCAACCGGACGCCCAGCAAATGGGTATCACTAAGAGGTTGTGGAAGAGCACCAAAGTTAAGTAATACTATAACGTTGGAATTGGGAGAACTCAAATAAACGAATGGATACTTGAGGAGTAGAGATAATATGGATGGCGATCGCGCAATTGCAAAGATTCTCAAGGCAGAAGGGGTCGAGTGGATGGCGGCTTTTCCCTATCAGACCCTTATTGATGCAGCGGCACAAGAGGGTATTCGTCCCATTGTCTGTCGCCACGAACGAACCGGGGTAAATATGGCCGACGGATACAGCCGCGTGAAAAATGGCAAGACCTTTGGCGTCTTTACCATGCAGACCGGTCCTGGAGCAGAAAATGCCTATGGAGGAGTGGCGCAAGCCTTTGCCGATTCCATTCCCCTCTTGCTCTTGCCGGGTGGGCAAACGACAGATCGCACCCAAACACATCCCAATTTTGAATCGGTGGAGAACTACCGAGGTGTCACCAAATGGGCGGCCAATATAAATCGGGTAGACCGGGTGCCAGAGTTCATGCGCAGGGCGTTCAACCACTTGCGTCAGGGCCGTCCCGGTCCGGTATTGGTAGAGATTCCGCGCGATGTTGGCACTGCGGATTTTGCCGCTGAAACATTTCGTTATGCGCCGGTTAAAATCTGTAGGTCAGCTGCTGATCCAGATGATGTGCGCGATCTGGTAGAGGCTTTATTAAAGGCAGATTGTCCGATTGTTAATGCTGGCCATGGGGTATTGTGGGCAGAGGCTTCAGAGGAATTAGTAGAATTGGCAGAATTGGTGCAATTGCCGGTGTTGACTACAACCGCCGGCAAAAGCGCTTTTCCCGAAACACATGCGTTGTCTTTGGGCACGGGGGGGTACACGGCTACGGCAATGGTCGACTACTTTTTAAAGCGCACGGATTTTGTTTTGGGGGTGGGGACCAGTTTTACCATATCGAGCTTTAATGCACCCATGCCGCCGACGGCGACGTTGGCCCAGGTCACCCATTGTGCCGAAGATCTGAATAAAGATTATTGCATAGAATTAGGTGCCATAGGGGATGTGAAGTTAGTATTGCGACAGTTGATAGAGGAAGTTAAAGCGCAGATAGGGAACGGGGGGAGGGAGGAAGAGCGCGGAGTGGTTGAGGAAATAGCCGGAGTAAAGGCAGAATTTCTGGCCAAGTGGAGACCTATATTTAAATCCGACGAAGTGCCAATAAGTCCGTATCGGGTCTTTGCAGAATTGCAGCAGGCTGTGGATGTGGCCAATACTATCATTACCCACGATTCGGGATATCCCCGCGATCAATTGGTGCCTTTTTGGCCGGTGGAAATGCCGCGCGGTTATATCGGTTGGGGCAAATCTACGCAGTTGGGATATGGCTTGGGATTGGCAATGGGGGCCAAATTGGCGGCGCCGGAAAAGCAGGTGATTAACATCATGGGCGATGCCGCCTTTGGCATGGCCGGGATGGATATTGAAACGGCAGTGCGAGCACAAATTCCCATATTGACCGTTGTGTTAAACAATGGTCTCATGACCTATTACGATCAGTATATGCCCTATTCTAGCAAGCGCTGGGATACCAACAAAATGGGGGGGGATTACGCTGGGGTGGCAGAGGCATTGGGGGCTTATGCCGAGCGCGTCGAATCGCCCGCACAATTAGCAGATGCCATAAAACGCGGTATCCGTGCCAATGGCGATGGGCGGCCGGCCTTGCTCGAAGTGATAACCAAGGAAGAATTGGAGGTTGCAAAATTCTGGTAAATAGGGTCTTCACCCTAAGGTTTTTTTTACTACATTGTTGAGTATAAAAAGGTCATTATAACGGAGAATAGGTAAAATGGAGGTGATCAAGATCTGTCCGGCTGCTTTCTTATTGAAAGTGCCGCAGGCCGGTATCTCCTGGGTCTTTAATGCCTGGCCAGACACGGCCAAGTTTCTCATACAACAAAATTTGCAAATCAATGGCATTGTTTATCCCGATTTGCGCATGCAAACCGATAAAGGCATTAGTTGCAATTTGGTCGAATTCCCGCTTTTGTATGCAATGTTTAAGCTGGGCATGTATTTTAGAGGCGAAAAGCCGCAGTTAATAGGAACCGCTGAGCAAATTGAGTTGGCCTGTGAGAGTTTTAGACGCGGGTTCTACGGGTATTATAATGCGAGCGAAATGCAGGGGTGCGATCTCGACCAGGCCGAAATGGAAAGTTTGATGGGCGAAATTGAGGGCTTGGCCCCCAATGGCATTCAACCGGCTGAAGACTTGCTAGACCTAATCGAATTGGAGCAATTGGAAAATTGTCCCAGCATAGATACGGCAACGAAATACCGCGGTTTGAGTATTTGGAAAGAGTCGGTCAATGTATTTGGGGTAGAATACAATGGCCAACAGCATTTGCTCGATTGCAATCTCGGCGCTGGAGAGGACTATGTGCCGCCCTTGAATATAGACGTTAAAAACGTGCCCTATAAGTTGTTTCAGGTCATTGATACGGGTGAGGAAGATGGATTTTCACCCAAGAGTTGTATGCACACCCTAATTCAGTGGCGCGACCGTATAATCTGTATCGATCTGCCCATGAACATGCCTTATTTACTCGACAAGATTAGCGTTTCACATAACGAAATAGATGCCGTAATCTTCACCCATAACCACGACGACCACATTGGCGAATTGGCGCTATTATTGCAAATGGACAAGAAAGTTACTGTCATTTGTCCGCGCATTGTATGGCGCTCTATACTGCTTAAAGCCGCGGCCATGTTTGCCATGGAAGTAGAGGAGTTGGCCGATTATTTCGACCACGTTCCCATTCGCTACGGCGAAGAATACGACTATGCCGGATTGCGCATTTTAGCCCATCCATCCATCCATTCGGTGCCGTGTGCTGTGTACCGCATTCGCGGCATTGTCGATCACGAGTGGAAATGCTACAGCCATATGAGTGATATTTTAAACTTTAAACGCTGTGAAACCTTGGTAGAAAACGGGCATCTCGACGCCCAGCGCTTGGCCGAGTACCGCGACTTTCTGCTTTCTCCCGCCACAGTAAAAAAGATTGACGTAGGAGCCCGAACAGGTACCGAGGATTTTGCCGTGCACGGCTCCTGGCGCGATTTTCTCGACGATAAATCGGAACACATTGTGCTGGCTCATACGCGTTTTGAAGACCTGGAAGATCAGGCCACGGTACGGGTGGGGCAAATGGCGGTAGCCGGCTCGGCGCGCGATATGGGGGAAAGGTGGGCTCGCACATATCAAGATAAATATCGCGAGAGAGCTATTAAATATTTGAATACTTATTTGTTTACTCTGCTCGAAAACAGACTCGCAAAAGGCCTTATTGAGAGTGAGCAGATTATGAGTTATTTGCACATATTAGCTGACAATGAGATTTATCTTATACAACCCAATACTCCTTTTCTTAAAATTGGGGGTGAGTCCAGTTTTGTCGATCTGGTTGTAGGGGGGGTGGGCAGTCTTTGGGCCGAGCACGAAGGTGAAATGGTGCGCGTTGCCAATGTCCATGCCGGAGATGTGATTGGCGATATGGGAGTGCTGTTACAAATCCCGCGGACAGCTTCGGTACGTGCAGATACTTATATGTATGTCTTGCGCATACCGGGAACACTCTACCGCGAAATCGCCCTCTGGTTAGGAATTTATGCAGAAGGTGAGGAATCGGTATTAGAAAAGATCTGGCGTTTGAGAGAAATTGTGCAACAGAGCAAATTGCTGGGAGCTGAAGTGCCAATCTACTTGCAAAACAAAATTGCTCAGGGGGCTGAAGAGGTACATTTGCAAGAGGGGGATGCGTTGTGGAACTCCGGCGAGGCCAGCAAGGCACTGTTTATTGGGAGGGGAAACAGTGCGTTTACTCTGGCGGTGAACAATACAAAAATCGAAAGTGATGCGGCCGTCCCGCCGATATTTGGAGAAAGCGCATTTTTTTCGGGCCGAGCAGAAAACTACC
>CAXGRO010000553.1:0-4220 GCA_964012055.1 uncultured bacterium | reverse complement strand
CAGGGCCTTTTGCCTCGGAGCCCGGCAGGAGCCGGGCGAGAATGAGCGAGGGACCGCCTCCTCTCCGGACCGTCCCACACTAGTACAACCCAAGATCCTCTACCCACTAATCTAACCAGGAGTCGGCGCCTCCTCTGGCAACAACCCCTCATTCTTCATATCCCCCCATAAATCCCTCGGAATCTCCACCTGCATCACCCGCACATTATCCTCCAACTCTTCAATAGTCGCAGCCCCCGGCACCGCCGTTGCCACCGCCGCATGACCAAAAAGAAACTGCAACGCCGCTGCCTTTAACTCAACCGCGTGGCGATCGCACACCGCCTTTAATTGGCGCGCCCGCTCGACAATGTGCGCTGGCGCCGGCTGGTATTCAAAAGACACCGGCTGGTCCAGATCGCGGGCCAGGATGCCACTGTTGTACGGACCGCCGATCGCCAGCTTCACGTTACGCTCCAGGCACAGCGGCAAAAACTCCGGCAAAGCGCTCTGATCCAGCAACGTGTAGCGGCCGGCCAGCAGAATCAAATCCAGGTCGAAGCGCTCGACCATGCGGCCGGTCACCTCCCACTGATTCATGCCCATGCCGATGGCTTTGATCACGCCCTGCTGGCGCAACTCCGTCAGCACCTCCAGGCCGCCGGCAAATACGTCGTCGGAGTGCTCGCCGGCAAAATCGCTGTCGTGCAGGTAGACGATGTCCACCGAGTCGAGTTGCAGGCGCTCCAGGCTGCCCTCCAGCGTGCGCTTAATGCCGTCCTTGCCAAAATCGAAAACGCAGGTATAATGAGGGATGCCGTCTTCGCTGTAGGGCTCCAGATTCTCGGGGTCTTCCGGCACCAATCGACGCGATACCTTGGTGGAAATGGCAAAATCGGCGCGCTCTATTTTGCTCAGCACGCGGCCGTAGCGCACCTCGCTGCAACCGCTGCCGTAGAGCGGCGCGGTATCGAAATAGGCCACGCCGAGTTCCACGGCGCGGCGCACGATGGCCAGGGCCTGCTCAAAGGCGCTGCCCTGGTAAATGCCGTCGGCCAGCACCATGCCGCTCAGCGGCGCACCTCCCAAACCCAGGCGCGTCACCTGGACCCCGGTCTGACCGATGTCCACTTTCTCAAATGGGTTCATATGTATTCTCCTGAAAATGCGCCGGCTATTGGGCCAGCAATTCATCGCCCTTGGCCACCAAACACTCGACGATGGCCTCCACCAATTGAATCTCCCGATGCTCCCCCCACCACAGCGGCGGCATCACCACCCCCCCGCCTCTTTCAGCAGCCCGCTCGCACAGCGCCTACGCCTTCAACGTATCCAGCCCCACGGCGTTTTGCACCCCGTGCCACTCCACCGTGCCAATGGGCAAAAAACCAGCGGTTTCTTCTTGCGCCCCTCCACCACCTCGTGCGGCAGCATCTCCTCATAGCACACTTTAGCCATAATTTTATTTCCTCCTCTACCAGGTCATAACAAATTTATCGAGCGAGCGTAGTATAAAGCCTTGCGATCCCCCCTACCCCCCATCCCCCGAGAATCGTCCACACCCCAAGAACACGCCAATAAACCTAAAAATATAACCGTTTCCCCCCAAGACCTATTGCCACAGCCCTACAGAACTCCGTATACTGAGAAACCACACATTCAACCGGATCTCTACCATGCCACTGACCAGAGACCCAAAACCATCTTCACCGCTTTAACAGATATAGAAGGAGAATCCCATGTATCGCGTAGGAGTCATCGGTTGCAGAGGAATCGGCGTGCGCCACGCCCAAGGCGCCCTCGGCCTCGACAACGCCGCAGTAGTCGCCGCCTGCGACCTCGAACAGGAACAACTCGACAACTTCCAGGAAGAATACAAAGACCACTGGCCGCAAATCGCCCAGTACAAAAGCCACCGCGAAATGCTGGAAAAGGAAAACCTCGACATCGTCACCGTGGCCACCTCCGACCATCGCCACGCCGACCTGGTGGTAGACGCGGCCGAGGCCGGCGCCAAAGGCATCTTCTGCGAAAAACCGCTGGCCACCAGCCTGGCCGACGCCGACCGCATGATTGAAGCCTGCGAGCGCAACAACACCATCCTCTCGGTCGACCACACCCGTCGTTGGATGCCAGTATGGCGCTACGCCAAAGAGGAAATCGTCGACAAGGGCGTCATCGGACCCGTGCAGTACATCGTCAGCACCCTGGCCGGACCGCGCGCCATGCTCTTCCGCAACGGCACCCACCTCATCGATGCCATCTGCTACTATGCCCAATCCGAACCCAAGTGGGTGATGGGCGACCTGGAAACGGGCTACGAAGACTATCGCGAGTACAAAGGCGACGGCGGCCACGAACCTTCTACCGAACCGGGCGCCTTTGGCTACATCCACTTCGCCAACGGCGTGCGCGGCTTTTTCGCCGGCGGCTCCAAAAACACGCCGGCGCCCAAATCCGGCACCGAAATCATCGGCACCACCGGCCGCATCCGCCTGGTCGGCGATGAGGGTACGCTATGGCGCGGCGAAGAGGCCGAACCCATCCAGCCGCCCGAATGGCCGGGCTCCGGCATTCCCGCCGGGGTGCGCGAACTCATACAAGCAGTCGACCAGGGCGGCGAAACCTCTTCCCCGGGCCGCGCCGGCCACACCGTGGTCGAGATCATCATCGCCATTCTAGAATCGCAACACCGGGGTAATATACCTATCCCCATTCCCGTGCCGCGAGAATACCTCGACGAGTAGACTGCATGCGCGTCGCTATTATAGGTGCCGGCATCTTTGGCCTGACCGCCGCTCTGGAGTTGCGCGGCCGCGGCCACCAGGTCACTGTGTTCGAGCGGGACGAGGTTCCCTGCCCGCAGGCCAGTTCCACCGACGTGTCCAAGGTCATTCGCCGCACCAATTACCCGGAGCAGACCTACGTTGAGTTGGTCGAGCGCGCCGCGCACCAGTGGCGGCTCTGGCACGAGCGCCTGAGCCGCGCCATTTATTTTCAGACCGGCAAACTGATGATCGCTCCAGACTTGGAGCCCAACAATCCGGTCTACCAAACCTGGAAAGCGTGGGAAAATGTGGAAGGCGGCCCCCGCCCACTGGCACTGGAAGAAGCGCGCCGCCGCTTCCCGCAATTCGATCTGCGCCCGAGCGATACTCTGCTCGAAGATACCTGGACGGGCTACCTGCGCAGCGGCCAGGCAGTGGCCGACCTGGCCGAGTTGGCCGCGGCAGAAGGCGTGCAGGTGCACCAGCAGTCACCTGTCGAAGAGGTCGAAGAGCGCGGCGAGGTGTGCGTGGTTTGCCATGGCGATACTCAGGTATTCGACCGCGCAATTGTGGCGGCCGGCGCCTGGGTCGCTCGCCTGCTTCCGCAGCTGGGCCCCCACTTGCATCTGACGCGCCAGCAGATGGCTTTCTTCATCCCTCGAGATCCCGAGTTGTTCACCCGGGGTTTTCCCATATGGTCTGTCCTTGGAGAGAATAAGGCCTGGTACGGCTTTCCGCTGTTGCAAGAAGGCTATGTAAAGGTCGCCGACGATCTCAAGGTGGAGGAGGTGGCGGACCCGGATATTGGGCGCAATCCCACGGATGAGTTCCTCGCCGCCGCCCGCGCTTTTGTTGACGATCGCATTCCCACTTTGGCCGACGCCGAATTGGTGGGGGGGCGTTCGTGCCTTTACACGAATACGCCCGACAACCATTTTGTCATCGATTGGGTGCCGGGGTCGCAGCGGGTGCTGGTGGCGGGGTGTGGATGTGGGCACGGTTTTAAGTTTGGCGGGTCTATTGGGCCGGTTATTGCGGATGCGCTGGAGGAGAAAGACAATTCTTTGGGAGATTTGTTTCGGGTTGGGGAGCGGTTTGAGTAGAGGGATTAAATGGGGACGGGAAAGTACTGAGAGAGGTTGGTGTATGGACGCTCCTGCGGGGGATGGCGGGGGTCTCTCGCTCATTCTCGCGGCCCATCCCTGGGCCGCTCCGATTCATTTACCCCCTGCGCCGCAACCCTGCGGCTCCGGGGGTAATGAATCCGCTCTGAGACCCCCGCCATCCCCCGCAGGAGCTCCGTTAAGTGGAAAAGTGATCGCAAATCTTGATATAAAAGCGAACAACGCTTTAGACTAGTAGAAACGTACATACAAAAGCGAGTGAAATAATACCGTAGGTCGGTAGGGGGGATCGCCCATGGTGTTTTGTGGGGGGGGAGGCCGGGGGAAAGGGGGCCGGGACTCACAGCCC
>CAXGRO010000552.1:0-4223 GCA_964012055.1 uncultured bacterium | reverse complement strand
GAATTTCAACCTTACAAAAATTCGCTCAAAATCGAAAAAGTGTCCACAGTATTGTTACATTGAGTAAAGAAAGAAATCGTACGCGGCGCGGGCGATTTGCGCGATGACGGCTTCGCCCTCTTTGTCTTCGATGAAGGTGTCGGCGTTTTCAGTCGACTTGACAAAGACGGCAATGGCGATATGTCCGGCGCCGTCGGGCAGGGCGATGATGCCCACGTCGTTTATGGCGACCTGAGGTAAGGTGCCGGTTTTGTGAGCCACAATTGTTTCGGGAGGCAACATGCCTTTCAGTCTGGCTTTGCCCGTCTGGCAGCGCGCCATGATGTCGAGAAGCAGTGTGGTACTTTCTTCTTTGAGTAATTCCTTTCGGTAGATTTTCTCTAGTAGAGACAGCATGGCGTGGGGCGTCGCCGTGTCGCGCCGGTCGGCCAGAAAGCGCGCAGAAGAGTCTTTCTTCGATTCGGGCGTGAGGTCTTTTTCGCGTTCTTTAAAGCGCGGCAGTGACCATTCGTCTTGCGGCGGTAGATCGGCGATGCCCAGCCAATCGGCGATAATAAATTTGGTATCGCGATCTATGCGGATGCCTTCGATCCCCGCTTTTTTGAGAAATGCGTTCACCATTTGTTGCCCGCCCGCCAAATCGAGCGATCTATCGCTTGCGGTGTTGTCGCTGATGGTAAGCGTGGTTTCCAGCAGATTGAGCACCGAGAGTGCTATACCGGGCTGGTAGAAGTGCGCGCTGATGATCCCGCCGCCGGGGCTGAGGTCGCTTGGGGCGACGTCGATCATCGTTTCGAGCTTGACGTCGCCGGCGTCGACGCGTGTGAGCAATTGTGCGGCAATGGGCACCTTGTAGGTGCTGGCCATGGGAAAGGGGTCGGCGGCGTTAAAGGCCAAGCGGGTGTTGGACTCAAAGTGCAGGGCCCCGACGCCGACGGTGCCGTTGCAAGCGGCGGCGATGCGTTGAATTTCGTTTTCAATTTTCTGCAGTGCCGGCATTCGATTTACCCTCGCGGCGGTGTTGGTGATGGTTGTAGGGGGTACGCCACTGTTGGCACCCGATATTCGGCGTACCTTTTTTGATCCAGTACGGGGCTTCGAATATGTCCTGTAAAAATTAGCTAATTGCGTTTTCTTGTGATGTCATTACTCACCTATCAAACTCTTCAAAGATCAACTTAAGGGAGATCTACGAGGAGACCGGGCTGGAAGTAGAAGTCGAAACCACCGGTTTTGGCAGGAGAGGGTGCGGTGAAGCAGGCTGGCGCCTCAACGCTCTTTTAAATACTGCTTGATGCGGCGCAAGCCCTCTTCGATCTTGTCGACGTCGAGGGCGTAGGAAAAGCGCACGCGGTCGGGCGCCCCAAACCACTCGCCCAGGTAGGTGATCACTTTGTAGCGGGTGAACATGTCCCAGACAAAGTCGCGCGGCCGCTCGACCTTAGGCATCATGTAGAAAGCGCCCTCGGGTTTCCACAAGTCAAAGCCCAACCCCTTGAGCCCCTCGTAGATCAGGTCGCGGCGCTCTTGCCATACCGCCAATTGGTCGCTGATAAAACTCTGGGGCACGCGGGCCGCCTCGTAGGCCATTTCCTGTCCCAGGATGTTGGTGTTCATCGAGGTGTGGGTTTTGATCTGGATGGCCTCTTCCACCAGGCTCGGGTCGCGCGACCACAGATAGCCGACGCGAAAGCCGCACATGGCGTAGGTTTTGGAAAAGGAGTTGATGGTCACCACGTGCGGCCCCTTGATCAGGTAGTTGTCGCGCACGTAGATCAAATCTTTGTAGACTTCGTCGGAGAGCACGTACACCCCCAACTCGCTGGTGAGCTTTTCAATCTCTTTGAGCGTGTCGATGGCCTCAACGCGGCCGGTGGGGTTGGACGGCGAATTGATGATCACCGCCTTGCAGTCCTGCACCTTGCGTTCAAAATCGGCCATGTCGATGCGGCCGTCGATAGCCTGGGTGAACACCGGTTCCATGCCGGCAAAGCGCACCATGTGGGGGTAGGAATAATAATAGGGCTGCGACAGCAGGACTTTGTTTTTTTGCGCGCTGGGCCGGAGGGCGATGACGCGCAAGGCCAGGTCGAGCGCTTCGGAGGCGCCGTTGGTGATGACAAAGCTACCGGGGGTGGAGTCGGGGTATTGCTGCACTAAAATATGGCGCAGGTTTTCCTGCCCCTGGATGAGGCCGTACTTAAAGTCTTTGTAGTCGGGCAGAATTTTATAGACCGCATCCGGGGGCGGCAAATCGGGTTGCCCCGAGCCAAACGAAATGATGTCATCGCCCTGGACGCCGATGAACATGGAGGGAGACATCTTATCTTTCATGGGTGCGGTCGTTTTTTTGCAAGGCG
This sequence comes from uncultured bacterium, assembly GCA_964012055.1. Lineage (GTDB taxonomy): Bacteria > Latescibacterota > UBA2968 > UBA8231 > UBA8231 > CAXGRO01. Next base: position 1,863 of record CAXGRO010000552.1, on the reverse strand, counting down.
ATTGGGGATCGCTCGGTGGACGTTTGTTGGCGATGCAGGGCGTTGCACAAGATTAACAGGTATAAGATAGGTAGAGGCATGGATATAGACCATAGGGTACTACACGCCGCCGGTTGTAGAATTATTAGCAGGCGAGATCGGACGCCAAGTTGTTCTCACCGCTTGCTGCACAAGCGCCGGGTGGGGAATTTGGCTATATTTGAAATTCTGAAACTGGCCTCTTAGAGCGGACGTGCGCTGGCGCGTGGATCGAGTCGACCCCTCCATACAAACGAGCTCTGCAGCAGAGAAAATTCTCCTGGTGCGCCCCGACCATCTGGGCGATGTACTGCTGACCACGCCGGCGCTGCACGCGCTGCGCCGGGGACGCCCCGAGGCCCACATCAGCCTGGTGGTGGGCTCGTGGTCGGCCGGCCTGCTGCGCGGCAACCCGGACGTCGATGAGGTGATTGTGTGCGACTTGCCCTGGCTGGCCCGCTCGGGCGGCGGCAATTGGGCGGCGCTGTTGTCGACGCTGCGGCAGTTGCGGGCGCGGCGCTTTGACCGGATTGTCAGTTTTAGGGTGGCGGCCAAAGCCGCCTGTTTTTCGCGCCTGTGCGGCGGTGGCCAGCGCTGGGGTTTTGACGTGGCCAAGTCGCGCTGGGCCTGGACCCACCGGGTGCCTTACGATTGGCACGGGCACGTGGTCGACAATTATATGGAGCTGGTAAAAGCGATCGGGGCCGAGCCGATGCCGCCGCGCTTTAGACTTTTTCCCGAGATGGCAGACCAGAGCGCGGTTGCGGCGTTTGTAGACGACACCCCCATTGTCGTTTTGGGCGTAACGGCGGGGCATGCCGACAAATTCTGGCTCCCCGAGCGCTGGGCGGCGGTGGGCGATCACCTGGCGGCGGCCGGTTTTCGCGTGCTGATCAGCGGCGGCTCCAGCGAGGGCGAATACGTGGAGGCGGTGCGCCAGGGCATGGGCGGTGCGGCCACGCCTTTGGTGGGCACCTTTAATTTGCTGCAATTCGCCGGTTTGTTGCAGCGCAGTTTTTGTCTGGTCACGCTCGATTCCTTTCCCATGCACGTGGGCGCCGCCGTAGGGGTACCGGTGATCGCCCTCATGGGCGCGACGTCGAGCAGTCAGTGGGGTCCCTACGATACGGGGCGGCCGCGCTTGGTTATTGAGCCGCCGCCCGAAGTGCCGCGCAATGCCCAGGCCATGCAGTGGATTTCAATAGAACATGTCATTGAGGGCTTTGAACAGATTCGGGCGCAGGTAGAAGCCAAATGAGCGCAGGAAGGTGACAGCAATGGGTACGGTAGCGACATTGGAAGAAATTAAGCGGGTTAGAGCAGAGGCGCGCGATCAGGGCAAGAGTGTGGTGTTTACCAACGGGTGTTTTGACGTTTTGCACCGGGGGCATGTAGAGTATTTAGCCCAGGCCAGTGAATTGGGCGATATGCTCATTGTGGGGGTGAACAGCGACGCCTCGGTGCGCGCCTTAAAAGGAGAAGATCGGCCGGTGGTGACACAGGAGGATCGCGCCGCAGTGCTGGCAGCTTTGGGTTGTGTGGATTGGGTGGTGATTTTTGACGACGAGAGCGTGGCGGGCTTGGTCGCGGAGGTGTTGCCCGACGTCTTGGCCAAGGGGGGTGATTACGCGTTAGACGGCATTGTCGGACGGGAGGCGGTCGAGGCGGCGGGAGGGCGGGTTGTGGCCGTGGCTAGCAGTGTGCCGCAGGCATCTTCTTCGGAGATCATTAGGAAAATGGAGCGGGGGAGTGAGGAGTAGTGCTGTTGGTTTGTATGACTGGCGACGGTAGGCCGGGGGGCTTTGCCTCTGGTGATTTGTGAGGCCCTCGGGGGCCTCACAAATC
>CAXGRO010000551.1:0-4224 GCA_964012055.1 uncultured bacterium | reverse complement strand
AGTACGCCTGGGACAAGTTTATCACGCCGGAGTTCCGCGGCCAAACGTTCGGCATCATCGGCCTTGGCAACATCGGCACCCGCGTCGCCGAATATGCCAGGCTGTTGGGCGCCCAGGTCCTTGTGCACACACGGACGCCAGGGCAGCAACGGGCCGAAAGCCTAGGCGTCACTTTTGTTGATTTAAATTCGCTCCTCCAGCGCAGCGACATCATTTCCATCAACGCAGCACTCACACCCCAAACCGCCGGCATGATCGGCCCGGAGCAATTCGCGCTGATGGAGCGGCAACCTATCCTCATCAATACGGCGCGCGGCAAGACCGTCGACCAGACCGCGTTGGTCGATGCGTTGACGGGAGGCCGCATCCGCGCGGCCGGCCTGGACGTGCTGCACGATGAGCCCCCCGACCCATCGGACCCCTTGCTGAAGATAGAGAACGTGCTGTTCACGCCGCATAGCTCCAGCGCCACGGTTCAGGGATTCGCAGCCCAGAGCGAGCTGTGCGTTCGCAATGTAGAGGCCTTTCTCGAAGGCCGGCCCCAGAACGTCTTAACGCCGTAAGATTCACTTTTTCGGCAACACCCCCTCGTACTCACTCCGCTCTATCTCGTCCCCAAAAAGCATCTCGGCGCTGTCCTCCATATCGTAGCGGTACATCGCCCGCGTCGCCCGCTCCACGTCGATATCAGCCACCAGCAATTCCTCGCGCTTCATCTCCGCCTGCGCGTAGATCTGCCCGTCTGGCGCCACCACCATCGTGCGACAATTCTGGTGCGGCTCTAGGCAAGCGTTGCACGAGGCAAACAACACCGTATTCTCCGCCGCCCGCGTCACCATCATGGCGTGGTGGATGGGTATCTTCCAGTCCATCGGCCGCGTCGTATTGTTCTGCGGGTGGAAGATTAACTGGGCGCCCTCCCCCACGCAGGCGGCTGTGGTCTCGGCGTAGCGAAAACCCTCGTAGCAAATCACCACCCCCGTCCGCACGCCGTACAGTTCAAAGTTCTCAAACGTCTCGCCGTGGGCGTAAGCCACCGCGTCCAGCGGCGTCAAGCGCGCCTTGTGGTGCACCCCCAACACCTGTCCCCGCTCGCCGATAACCAGCGCCGAATTGTAGGGTTTGCCCTCTGCCGACACCGTCTCCGTGCCCAAAATGCAGGCCATGCCCAGCTCGCCGCAGCGCCGCACCAACTCGCCGTGCAACTCCTCCAGCGCCGCGGCCGCATGGGCGCGTGGGCGTCGGCGATGTCGGCGCGGTAACCCACGGTCTGGGCTTCGGGAAAACAGAGGATCTGCACCTCCTTCTCGCCGGCTTGCTCTACAAAGCGCCAGATCGTCGCGGCGTTTTGGTCAAAGTCCGCCGTCTGCCGACATTGCGCCAGACCAATCCGCAATTCGCGCATATATATCTACCCCTTTCTCAAAGGCATTGTTTTTTTACCCATATAAAATAACTCTTTGATTGCGTTTTTAGAGAATATTCAATCCAACTCTTCGAATCGGGGATGGGTCGCCCGCTATCGGCAGCGGCTGTTGGGCAATATATTTCGTCGTGTAGCTATCTCTGTTGGGGGAGAACGCAAAAAGGCATCTTCTCGTCCGCTCGTCCGCTGGCCGTAGGGGGAGGACCCCGGGCCGCAGGGCGCAACAAGCGGTCGGAAAAATGCCTTTTATGTTGGAATAAATATGAAGGGCAACGGCAAAAACCGGTGTCAGCGGTTTTGCCCGTTTTAATTTATAAGAATCCCGTGTGCATCAATCGAATCTCCACTAAAATGTGGCCGTTTTGGTAATATAAAATTCTGCCGTGGCCAGATCAAGCGAGAATTACTGATAGTAGCTATACCCCGTTGTGTACAGCCCCACACCTCTCGTCAACCACATTCGCTTCAATTAAGATCTATATCGGCGCACACGATTTCACGCCAATCGTTCAATGCGCCAACAATTGTGAATGCGGCCGCGGCGCGCAAAATCTCGCGGCACCGTCGCGTCCGTAATGTCCTCAATCGCAAACTCTCTCAGTTTTTCCGTATCCATCTTAAAACGCCGATAATTGTTAGAAAAAATCAATACGCCGCCCGCATTCAACAGCGCCGCGGTCTGGCGGACCAACTCCGCGTGATCACGCTGCACCTCAAAGTTGGTCTGCATGCGTTTGGAGTTGGAAAACGTCGGGGGGTCGAGAAAAATCAAATCGTAGCACCGCCCCGCGCCCTCCTGCTGCGCCAGCCACTCCAGGCAGTCGGCCTGCACAAAGCGATGTTCACCGCCGTCAAAGCCGTTCAACTGCATATTGCGCTGGGTCCAATCCGTATAGGTGCGCGATAAATCCACCGAAGTCGTGCTCGCCGCCCCACCCACGGCCGCGTGCACCGTAGCCGCGCCGGTGTAGGCAAAGAGATTGAGGAAGTGTTTGCCCCCGGCTTGCTCGCCGAGCAATTGGCGGGTGGGCCGGTGATCCAAAAAGAGACCGGTGTCTAAGTAGTCGGTGAAGTTGACCAGAAACTTGCAGGCGCCCTCGCGCACTTCCCAACTCTTGCCGGCGACGCCAAACTTGCCGTACTGCGCCCGCCCCTTTTGGCGCTGCCGCACTTTAAAAAAAACCTGCCGCGGCAAAATCTCCAGCACCTCCGGCAATGCGGCCAGTGCCGCTCGCAGGCGCACTTGGGCGCGCCGCGGGTCAACGCTGTCGGGCGCTTTGTACTCCTGTACGTGCGCCCACAATTCTTCCCCCCGGTAGAGATCGATGGCCAGCGCATACTCGGGTAAGTCGGCGTCGTAGAGGCGGTAGCAATCGATGTCGGCGCGGCGCGCCCAGCGTCCCAGATTTTTCAAATTTTTGCGCAGGCGATTGGCAAACATCTCCACGTGCGCCGCCGCCTCTTTGCCACTACCCCGCGGCTCGCCCGGCAATTCTTTTTGTTCTAATACCCGGCGCCCCGCGTCGGCAGGCGCCGCTTGTTTTCGCTCCTGCCTCCTCGCCGGTGCCTTCTCCTTTGCCCGTGCCCCAAGTGCTGCCTCCCTTGTTTCCTCCCGACGCCCACCCCCCGCCTCGTTCCACCTCTGACGCGGTCCATGGTCTTCCCGTCTCCCCCCCCCTCCCGCTTCTCCCCTCTCCTTCCACCCCCGCTCCACCGCCGCCTCGTTCACTTCAAAACGCAACAGGCGGCAATCCAATGCGCCGTTGTACAGCGTGTTGGTGAGCACGGCGCGCAGGCCAATGTGTTTCCCCAGCCCCGGATTGCCGGTAAATACCGCCGCCTTCCACCCTTCAAATTGCCTCGTAAACAAAGCCCCCAACTCGGCGTAGAGCGGCCGCAGCTGTTCCGCTCGGCCCAGTCGCTCCCCATAGGGCGGATTGGCCACCACCAGCCCCACCGGCCCCGCCGGCGGCCGACACCCCAGCAGCGAACTGCGCTCAATGCGCACGACCCTCTCCAAACCGGCAGCCGTCACATTGACCTGGGCCGCCCGCACTGCCCGCTTATCGTTGTCAAACCCCACAATCGGCGGCACCCGCCCCAATCCCGCCTGCCGGCGCTCCCGCGCCTCGCGCAATAGCCCTTCCCACAATTGCGGCCTGTGCCCCTTCCACCCTAAAAATCCCCAATAATCGCGCAACAACCCCGGCGCCACATCCCCCGCCGCCAGCGCCGCCTCAATGGGCAAAGTCCCCGACCCGCACATCACATCCACCAGCGCCCCCCCCTTCTGGGCCACCCCCAACCACCCCGCCCGCAACAAAATAGCCGCCGCCAAATTCTCCTTCAACGGCGCCGCCACACTCTCTTTGCGATAGCCGCGCTGGTGCAAACTGGCACCGGCCAAATCCAAACTCACTGTCGCCTCGTCCCGGTGCAAGTACACATTCACCCGCACGTCCGGCCGCTCCAAATCCACCGACGGCCGCACCCCATACTGCTGCCGCAATTGATCGACAATGGCGTCTTTGGTCTTGAGCGCCCCGTAATGACTGTGCGTTATAGCCGACTGCGATGAATTAAAATCAACCGCCAACGTCCCCTCCTCCCCCACGTGCTCATCCCATCGTATCCCTTGCACCCCCCTGTACAACGCCTCCTCATCCCCCGCCGCAACCCCCCCCAAGGGCAATAGCACCCTATTGGCCACCCGCGACCACAAACAAACCCTATACGCCAATTCCAAATCCCCTTCAAAACCCACCCCCCCCCCCCCCCCCCCCCACCCCTCTCCCCCC
>CAXGRO010000550.1:0-4230 GCA_964012055.1 uncultured bacterium | reverse complement strand
CGGTAGAAGTCAATATACTCGACCCCACAGTGGAGAATCAAATAGTTGAATTTTTCATTCAGGAAGGGCTATATCTGGGGGGGGATAATCTGCAAAACCACATTCCAGATGATCTATACAATCGCTTGCTGCAGTACCTGGAGAATGTCTTGCAAGAAATAGGTCAGACTAACCTTATAGAGGCGTTCAAACTCTACAAGCCGTGGGCTGTGTACTGGAATCTACAGGGACTAGACGTTGTGAGGTTGGGCTATCATGCCGAAAATGGGATAGACTATTATTTTCTCAAAAAAGCGAATGAAGTTAACAAGACAATCCACGAACTGGAGTCGGTGGAACTCCAGTTAGAAATTATGAGTACGTTGCCGGATAACCTGGCGATTGCGCTTTTGGCTCACTACCTAGATCATCCTCCCACGCAAGAAGGCATAGCCCAGGTATTCGATGTTTGGGAGAATGGGGATGCCGCAAAGATGGAAGAAGTAATCGCTTTAGAACTGGGGGAGAACCCAGACCTGGCACTATTCAACGAGCGCCTTTTTGATAACCGCAACATTCATATGGCGGAACAAGTCGAAAGCTATCTCGAAGACGAGGACACCTATTTTGTGGTGGTTGGGGCAGGGCATCTTGTAGGCGAAAAGGGGCTGCCAAGCCTGCTGGCCCAAAAGGGGTACGCAATAGAACAGCTTTAACTCAACGCGCCAGTTTAACGAGAGGCCGCGTATCTCAACTTTGCTCTCTGTATCGTTTGCGCGACCCCGACCAATTTTTACTTTGCCAAAGTATTCATTGCCGACTTTAAAGTTGGACCCATAAACCAGCGTCCCAAGAGGCTATGGCGACCCCGGAATGCGCACCCGGACTTTGTAGAGCGAGGTGCGCGCCGTCATAAACAAGGTCTGCCCGTCTTCTCCCCAGGCGCAATTGGCCGGCACCTCGGGTACCGAGATCAAACCCAAAAACTGTCCCGCCGCATCGTGCACCCACATACCGTGCGCGTTGGTGGCATAGACATTGCCCTCCTGGTCGACCTTCATGCCGTCGGGCACCCCATCCCCCGGATCGCTCAGATCGGCAAAAACCCGACCGTTATTTAACGAGCCGTCATCGGCCACATCAAAGGCCCGCACGTGCTGGCGCTGAGAATCATCGATGTAGAGTACGGATTCGTCTGGGGAAAAGGCCAAACCGTTGGGCCGCTCAAAGTCGTCTACTAGAAGTGAAATACCGCCGTCGACATCAATCCGGTAAACGCCATTACAAGGTTGTTCCTGCTCATCGGGCTGGATGCCGTAGGGCGGATCGGTGAAATACAGCGCGCCGCTGGAGTGGCCCACCACATCGTTGGGGCTATTGAGCCGCTTGCCCTCAAAGTTAGCGGCCACGGTCTCTACTGCCCCGTCTGCCGCGGTGCGAGAGACGCGGCGATTGCCGTGCTCACAGGCCACCAGCCGCCCCTGCAAATCCAGGGTCAACCCATTGCTGTTGCCACTCGGTTCGCGAAAGACCTCGACCTCGCCGTCTGGACTCGCTTTGATTATCTGATTCGCCGGTATATCGCTAAAGAGCAAATACCCGTCCGGATGCCACACCGGGCCCTCGGTAAATTTGAATCCTGTAGCCACCTGTTCCACCGGCCCGAGCAATAAATCCGTCTCTTTCATTTTTCCCCCAGTCATTGGCGTGCTTTGATAGAAGTGGAGCGAGATCTAACGACCTTCTGTTAATTAAGCGCTGTATGTAGGAATTATATAAGGTTCTTTTAGAGGACCAGGTCAAGCGGCCATGCGGCTTTTTGCGATGTGTTCTCTTCGATCCGCCCCAGATTGGCACACTAGTCGAGGTGCCGTCGTTGTGTAGCGTGTTGCCGCTGGTAGACAATATGGGCTGATGACGGCCCACCCTTATTTCACTCGCCGAAAAACGGATACGGCTCACCCGCTTCCACCAACCTCTGCACCAGACTCGAATACTTCAACACCTCTGTAAGCCGGGCGCGCCAATACGGTGAGTAGAAGTCGATAAATTCCTCAAAAAACGCGCGCGCATTCTCGTTCACGCCATCGAAGTATTGCGGCATTAAAAACCACGGCTGGTCGCTGCCGTAATTCAGTCCCTGCTGGCGCGTGGTGAACTCTGCGGCGGCCCGTTTTTTTACCGAGATCATCAACGTGCGCCGGAGCTTGTCGGTGTGGTAGCGGCCGCGGTGAATGCACAGCTGGGTAAACAGCACGGCGTCGCCGGGCTCCTGGTGCAGGCGAACGGCGCCGGGCATGTCGTTGGAGCGGTTGTGGATCTCGCCGTCGGCCACACAGATGGCGTGTTCTTGGGGAGAGTAGTCGCGCAAGTGCGACCCCGGCACCAACTCGAGATCGTCGCTGGGAACCAGGGCAATTTGCATCTGCAACCCGGCGCCGGTTTCCGGGATCCGCGATACGTCCGCTTCTTTGCCTATCTTGTCCTTGTGCCAGAACCCGTCCTGACTCTCGCCCATCGGATTGAAATAGAGACTGGTCATGGCGAACAGGAACTCTTCGTCCAGCGCCGCGCCCAGCGCTTCGACCACCTGAGGCGACCCGGTGGCATTGAGTAGGAAGGCGAGATCGTCGGGGTGGTCGCGGTGGTATTCGGGGTCGTTCAGGTGCCTCATGTAATTGGACTGGGGGCCGACCGGCGGGTTGTCGCAGCGCGGCGCGCGGCGCCACTGTTCCAGCACGCGCTCGCAGATCTGGCGCAGCCGCTCCGTCGTCGCCGCGTCGAACAAACCGCGCACCACGGCGTAACTATGTTCGCGCAGCTGCGCCGGGCTGGGTTCAGTGCCAATGCTCATCGTATCTCCTATATCGTCGTTATGAGAGTCGCATTATCCGTTGAACAAAATAAAATTTACTTGACTTGGTCAACTGCAATTTCTTAGTTCTTATTCAACGCTCTGAGGGGAGCTACCACGTCCGCGGCAAGGACCGAGTCCACCCCCAACTTTGCAAAATTCGTTTACCAACCTTCTTTCAGCCTGTTTTTGCGAACGCCAGGTACTTTAACGGAGAGAGGGTTGTCATGACCAATTACCTCCCCCCCAATCCCAGTCTCAAACAGCTCAAGACGCAGGCCAAAGACCTGCTGAGCGCCCACCGGGCCGGCCTGGTCTCCGCCGTCGAGGCGCGCGACGTCAAAACCCTCAGAGGCACGCTTGAGCGCGCCCCCGATCTGGCGCACGCCGTATCTCCCCAGGGCACCTTGCTCGAAATGGCCGCCCGGGTTAAAGGCGAAGACAAAACCGCCGTCGACATTGCCCAACTCCTGATCGACGCCGGCGCGTTTTGCAGCACAGCCTGGTCCCGTGCAGCTTCTGGCTGGCGGCGGGCCGGCTCGATCTGGTGGTCGTCGAAACCCGCTTCGCCACCTCGCAGGTCATGGGCGGGGCCGTCGAACTGCGGTCTTACGGCACCGCCGTTTTGGTCGAAGACGAGTAGAACTATCACCGCACGTACTTGAGGAGCTAGTAGGCCTATGGACTGGGAAATCAAAAAACGCGGCCGCGTCACCTATTACCGCAAAAAGAGCAACGACGTTTTTTCCGACCTCGTCGTCGAAGAACTCGACAACGGCGATTTAAAAATCCGCTTTGTCGGCATGACCGGGGCGCTAGCCGCCACTGCCGAACTGGGCCTGGACGATGTGGCCAAAATGCACCCCGAAAAGGAAATCCCGCGCATCTTCGACACCTGGGAGATGTATTTGCGCGAGGCCGGCATCTGCCAGTCGCTGGCCGAAGTCGACTTCCTCGAAGTGCACTCCTTTGGCGCCGCGCCCAAAGCGCCCAACGCCGTGGTCGACCCCGAAGGATTTGCCGCCGAAAAGAAACGCATCCGCGGCGAATACGCCCGGGCCTACGCCCGCTACTGGAAGGAGAAGATGCCCGACAACGGCCTGCCCGTGCGTTTTACAGTTTACCTAGAAGAGCTGCCCGACACCGATGCCAGCTACGAATTTGGCGCCGTAGGTCTGGTGCAGAGGGCGCAGTGAAAAATGGTCACTGCCATACACTGACTGGTGGTTGGCCCTGCGGTATGGACCTTTAGCAGCGATTAATAGTGATAACGCAACTGCGCAATGAGCACGTCATTCCCTTCTATACGATACACCAGGCGGTGCTCACTGTTGATGCGCCGCGACCAATAACCCGCCAGGTTATGGCGCAAGGGCTCGGGCTTACCTAAACCTTCG
>CAXGRO010000549.1:0-4231 GCA_964012055.1 uncultured bacterium | reverse complement strand
TTCGCGGCTGCCGCCAATAATCAAACAGGGGCGGTCCAATACGTCTATGCCAACCTGAAAGAGGGGGTTGAGGCGGTTGTTCATCCGATGCGGTTGATTTGCCGAATTAGGTCGGGGAGTTCCGGAAGGATGAGTTTGTCCATGGCCAGGCGCACGGCGGCGGGGTCGCCGGGAAGGGCAAAGAGCAGACGGCGCTGGTAGATGCCGGCGGCGGCCTGCAGCGAGACGGCGGCTGAACCAATTTCCTGGTAGGCCAGGGTGCGAAAAAGCTCGCCGAAGCCGTCTAAGCGCTTGGTGAGCACCTGGTATACGGTGTCGTAGGCGGTTTCGCGCAAGAGGAAGTCGGTGCCGCCGCTGAGAACGATGGCCTTGCACTCGGGGTTTTGGGTGACGATGGCGAGTTCGCCCTTGATTTGGCGCCCCGATTCCTTGACGGTCTTGTGGCTCACAATGGGGTAGTGGTTATCGGCCAGCAGGCGCTTGGCCAGTTGGCCCCCTTCGTCGTCTGCGGCGCCGACGGTGATGACGACCACGCCTATTTGGGAAGCGTCCATAGTTTTACCTCTTGACGGATTCGTAGCTCTGCCCCTCTTCGGCGCCGTATTCGACGGGCAGGCCCAGTTCCAGCCAGCCTTTTTCGACCAGATTGCCCACCTGGTCGCGGGCGCCGCCGTAGCCGCCCATCACATTGCTCACGTCGGTGTAGCCGGCGGCGACTAAGGCTTCGGCGGCGCGGCCGGAGCGGCCGCCCATCTGGCAGCCGAGCAACAGCTTGGCGTCGCGCTCGTAGTGGGCTTGCATTACAGTGAGAAAATCGGGGTTGGGCACCATGCCGCCCTGGGCCCGGTGAGCGATGGGAATATTGACCGAACCGGCGGGGTGGCCGTTTTCAAATTCGGGTTCGGAGCGCACGTCGATGTACACATAACCCTGGTTGCTGTCGAGCAATTCCTTGGCCTGGGTCGGGTTGATTTCCTGGAAACTCATGGGGTATACCTCCTGTCGGATAAATTCTCCGCTGTCGTCGATTAAATCGCGGATGGGTTTGGGTTGGTCGCGCAGGTAGTCAAACCAGCACCGGTGCGAACAAAAGAAGTGATTGCGGCGTTCTAAGAAGGTCTTCTGGTCGTATTCTTTATCGCATATATAACAGCGTTTGTCCGCTGCGCTCAGCTCGACCTGTGGCGCTTGTTTTTTGCCGTCCAGGGTGCGGTTGATGTAGTAGGAACCGCGCCAGCCCAGCAGCCAGATGATGCCAAAGTCGAGCCAGTCGCGCGTCCACCAAAACGAGGCGGCGGCGCAGATCAGGGCCAGCCAAAAAGACAGGCAGTGGGGGCAGGCCAATAATTGTGCCAGTAAAGATGAGCGTTCGCTGAGATAGGCGCGCGTCCCGGCTAAGAGCGGGGCCTGGCGGATAAGCCGCGTCAGCACCGTGACCAGGGCTAAGAGTCCGGCGATGGAGATTAATGACATAGTTACTTGACAGGGACCACCTTGTTTTCTTGTTTGATTCGTACATCCTTGTTAATGTAGTATTTCCTACATGATAGGCAAGGTGTGGAGGATGGTTTATGGGTCCTAACGGGACAATATAATGAAAAAATATTGGTCGTATGTAGTACGGACAGTCGTTTGCCTATTTCTATTTCTTTGGGCGTGTGAGGCCGAGGAGCAGGAGGAAGGAGAAGGCAAGGTTGAAACCGCCGTGGCCGATAGTACGGCGGCCGACAGCACCAAGACGGACAGCACGTCGACCGACAGTACTTTGGCCGATTCGCTGCGAATCGACGCCGTGCCGGTGGAGGTGGCGCTGGCGGCGCGGGGGGATATCTCTTCTTTTTTGCTATTTACTTCGAACATAGAGACGGAAGCGGCCATCGACGTCTATCCGCAGACCGCGGGGCACGTCGAGGCGGTATATGTAGAGGAAGGGGATCGGATAGCCGCCGGCGATACGTTATTGCACATCGAAGACGCCAGCTGGGAGCTGACCCGGCGCGAGTGGGAAATTGAGTTAAATCACCTGGAGAAGGGATTTAAGCGTACCGAGGAGATGTACCGCCGCCGCTTGATCAGCGACCAGGATTACGAAGCCAAGAAGTACGAGCTGGAAAAAGCCCGGGTCAACAAGGACAAGGCGGAGCTGAGTATAAAGCTGAGCTATGTGCGCGCCCCCTTTGCCGGGGTGATCACGGCGCGCCACGTGCAGGTTGGCGACCGGGTGGGGGAGAGCGTCAATCTATTTTCGCTAATTAAATTGGACGATATGATCGCCAACGTCTACGTGCCCGGGCAGTACCTCACCACGGTGGCCCCCCGGCAGCAAGCCGTCATTACTTCCGACTTTCTGCCGGAGCGCGAGTTTGTCGGTTGGGTCAAACGCATCAGCCCGGTGATCGACCCCAAGAGCGGCACGTTTAAGGTGGTGGTGGGTATTAAAGACCGCTGGCAGTACCTGCGGCCGGGCCTCTCGGTCAATGTGCAGGTGGTCACCGACACGCACGTAGACGCTGTGCTGGTGCCCAAGGAGGCGGTGGTCTACGACGGAGAGGATCGTTACGTCTTTGTGGTTGAAGACAGCACGGCTAGCCGCATTGAATTGGATGCCGGCTACGAGAATGCCAAGCACATCGAATCGCTCCAGCACATCGCGGCGGGCGCACCGATTATTGTGGTTGGCCAGTACGGCCTGCGCGACCAGGCCCGGGTTAAGGTGATCAACCAAGACAGCGAACTGGCGGCCGAAATGGGGACTGCCGAAAGGTAAATGGCGCCCATGCCAGATTCCGTCTCCTCGGGCTTTGCCATCACCACGCGCCGGCCGGTGGCCATCTTGATGGTGGTCATGGCTGTGTGCGTCTTTGGGGCAATGTCGTACCAGCGCCTGGCGCTCAATTTGATGCCCGACATCTCCTACCCCACCCTGACGGTGCGCACCGCCTATCCCGGCACGGCTCCCGAAGAAATCGAGACCATCGTCTCGCGCCCGCTCGAACAGGCCCTGGGCGTGCTGCCCCATTTGGTGAGCATCAGCTCCATTTCCAAGGCCGGCCAATCCGACGTAGTGCTGGAATTTGAGTGGGACACGCAGATGAACGACATGTCCCAGGAGATCCGCGAAAAGATCGACCGCTCCTATTTTCCCGATGGCGTCGAACGCCCGCTATTGCTGCGCTACGACCCCTCCCAAGACCCCATCTTGCGCATTGGGTTGCACGGCAGCCAAACGCTATTTGCCCTGCGCCAATTGGCCGAGCACGAGATCAAGCGCGAATTGGAGGCCATTCCCGGCGTTGCCGCCGTTAAGATCAAAGGGGGGTTGGAGGAGGAGATTCACGTGGCGCTCAACGAACGCCGCCTGGGTTTGATGGGCCTGGACATTTCCCAAATCAACACGCGCCTGGCACAGGACAACGTCAATATGCCCGGGGGCAATCTGCGCGAGGGGCAAACGTCCTATTTGATTCGCACTCTCAACGAATTTGGCTCGGTGCAGGAGATCGCCGATTTGGTGGTGGCGCAGCAGAATGGGGTGGACGTGCGCCTCAAAGACATCGCCGCGGTATACCGGGCCCACAAGGATCGCCAGATCATTACCCGGGTCAACGGCCGCGAGAGCGTCGAGATAGAGATATACAAAGAGGGCGACGCCAATATCGTGGCCGTGGCCGAGCGCGTCCACAACAGGCTATACGGTTTGCCGCAGCAGCGCGAATACGTTGAGAAAGAAAAAAAGGAAGAGGAAGAGAAGGAGAAAGAGGCAGCGGAGGACGAGGGCGAAGAGGAAGGAGGGGACGAGGACGAGGAAGAAGAGGAAACCGGTTCCGAAGTGAGCGACGATGGGGGGGATTGGGAGGAGCAGAAGCGCCAGGCCGCCCGTCGCACGCGCGAGCACCAGGCGCTGACCGATTTCATCAGCTACCGCCTGCCGCAGGATACGCAATTAGAAATACTGTCGGATCAGTCGGTATTTATCGTCAACTCTATAGAGGAAGTGCAAAACAGCGCCCTCATCGGCGGAGCCATGGCCGTGCTGGTGCTCTTTATCTTTTTGCGCAATGCGGTGCACACGGGCATCATTGGCCTAACGATTCCGGTGTCGGTGGTGGCTACGTTCGCGCCCATGTACATCTTTGACGTATCGCTCAACATCATGTCGCTGGGTGGGTTGGCACTGGGGGTGGGCATGTTGGTGGCCAATTCGATTGTGGTGCTGGAGAGCATCTTCCGC
>CAXGRO010000548.1:0-4231 GCA_964012055.1 uncultured bacterium | reverse complement strand
GCTGTGGGGGCGCGGGGCCGGGCAGGCCGGCCGAGGGCCTCACAAAGCGCCAGAGGCACAACCCCCTACTCCTTGGCGCCCAAGTTCCACGCCCCCATCCTCACTCACCCCCGCGACGGCTCCTCCATCTCCTCCCTGGCTTTGCGCGACAACTCCGCAATATGCCCGTCGTTGGCCATCACCTGCTCTAAATGCCGCATCCTCTGCGGCCCCGCCGTCTCCATCATAATATCTCCGTAGGCGCGATCCACCCAAAATCGCGCCACCCCGTTTAAATAGTCCCGCAATTCCTGCACCCGCTCTTCGGGATAGCGCTGGCACAAATTCATAGTAAACATGCGCCGCCACCCGTCGCCGCCAAAGGAAGCGTGTTTGGTTTTGTGGTCAAACACCACCACGTCCCCCGGCTGCGTCTCCAGCGCCTGCGCCGGCACCTGCGCCCCGCCAACACCCCACAACTCTTCACTTTGTTTTATATTCTGGCTCAGCGACTCGGCAAACACATCGCCAAAGCGATGGCTGCCCGGAATCACCCGCACGCAGCCCGTGTCGCGCGTCAGCGGGTCGAGGTAATAGGCAATTTTGATGTGGAGAATGTCGGTCTTGGCCCCGTCCGAATGCCACTGCGTGTCGCCGGCGTAGTAGTTGCCGTCGCTGGGCATAAAGTTGTAGTTGTCGCCCAGCAACGCCGAGGCGATGGCGTCTATGCGCGGATCATCGAGCAACTGGCACAGGCGCGGGTGCTGGTCGGGAAAGGGCACAATGCACGACCGCTTTGAACCGTCGTGCGGCACGCCGTTGTGGCTGCGCCCACGCTGCGCCCACACTTCCTCAAAAGCCTCAATGATCTCGTCGATGCAATCGGCAATCAAGCCGGGGAAAGCGAGATAGCCGAACGTTTGAAAAAATTGGATCTGCTGGTCGGTCACTACCGGATTATTGGCTGATAGATGTTGGCCCATAACGGCACTCCTGTATAGCGAATTAAAAAATAGAAAATATACTCAACGCGCCGTAAGAATAATCTTTAACCACCGATATCTTTCGGCCTTTTAATGTATCGTACTCTTTAAATTGCCACGGATCGTCCTCCTGTACAGAAAAACACATCTTGGACACTATGATGGATTCTTGCGGAAAAACAAAGTCGGGCGCATCGCTATACGTCCCAATCAAACCGTCAAAAGTGCCTTTGCGCACGTCCGCAATCGCCCTAGCCCAATTGGTCCCTTTGTAAACGACCGCATGCCCCGCTTTTGCAAAGACCCTATCTGCGACCTCTACCAGAATGCCCCGCTTATCCGAGGAGGAATCGCAGGCGTAAGGACACCAGACGTCCGTCGTCAGCTTAATTTCATCCGCATTTGCAGAAAACGGGACGGCGCCCAGTAAGCCCAACAACAGTATTAATATTTTCATTTTTCCGTTTTCTCTGTTCACAATTCCAGGCGCAAACGCAGGCCGACGATCGCCTGGTCAATAGTCCCATAACCATTGTCGCCGCCAACGTGTCCGACGATGAGAATTTCGCCGTTGGCCATGTGCACGGCCTTGGGATAATAGGGCGAACCGGGGCCACACCAACCCTGCCAATTCGTTTTGGGGGTGAGGTCAAAGTGGGTCCAGGACGCCCCTTCGTCGGCACTGGCGCTGAGGGCGGAGGTGGCGACGTGCAAAACAATGCCCTGGCGCGTGTGCAGCAGTTCGGGGTGGCCGCTGTGGGGAAAGGGAGCTATATCGACATTTGTGGGTTTCCAGGAGTCGGCGGTTTTGACCAGGCGCGTGATGCGCCGTTGTTGGCCGACGTCTTCGGCATCAAAAGCGGGAATCGTCTCGGTGCGCAAAACGCAGAGCAAATCGCCGTTTTCGAGCTCGACCCAGTCGAATTCCTCGCCGGCGAACTCGCCGAGTTGATGATCGGGAATAATGGAGATGGGGCCCTGCCAATTGCGCCCGCTCTCGTCGCCGACAAAGAGGGCCATGGTCATGTCGCTGAACCAACCGCGGCGGGTATTGTGCTCGGGGTCGATGAAGAAAAGGCCGCCGCCCGCCAGCATGCGGCCGTCGCGCAGGGGGCGCATGCGCTTGGCCCAAAACGTGGTATTTTCTGCGTCGTAGATGAGCTCGGGCGCGCCCCAGGTACAAGAGCCGTCCGTGGAGCGCTGCAAAAAACCGTTCTTCGGCACATCGTCGTCG
Source organism: uncultured bacterium (assembly GCA_964012055.1). Classification (GTDB taxonomy): domain Bacteria; phylum Latescibacterota; class UBA2968; order UBA8231; family UBA8231; genus CAXGRO01. The sequence continues at coordinate 2,035 of CAXGRO010000548.1, read as the reverse complement.
TAGGGTAGATAGGGACCCCACACGCCGCGCACGATGGTGCCGCCAAATTCGCTGGCGGGGTCGGGAAATACTTCCTCGGTTTCGCCGGGCGCCCCGTTCATGCAACTGGTGAAAGGCTCGGCGCTGACCAGCGTCCAGGTGCGGGCGCAATCGGTGCTCCGCAGATGGACGTGGCGCAAATCCAAACCGGTCATATCGTATTCTTCGCCGTGGCCGGTCGGGGGCCAGGTGAGGTATTCGCGCACGTCGTTGGGGGCTTTGGCACGGCCGTCCAGCGGACCGGTGGCCTGAATGAAGGAACACATGACGCTGTCGTCGGGCATGTTCCACAAACCTACCCAGGAAGTGAAGCCGGGGTATTGAGGAGAGTGGTATACGAAGATGCGCTCGAGATCGCGAATTTGCATGGTGGGTTCCATTAAGTGTTCGCTTAACTCCCGCTAAATACCAGCGAGTATCTTTAGGCCTCGTGCAGCCCCGCCGCCCGCAGCACCGTTTCCTGCACGGTAAATTCGTGGTCGAGGGAGCGATCGGGCGTTTTCTCGCCGCGAATGTCGGCCACCAAAGCGCGCAAGCTCTCGACGTAGCGCGGGCGGTTTTCCACCGGCACGCTCTGCCAACCTTTGTTGTAACCGTCCCGCTCTTCGTCCAGGCAAAGCCGCAGAGCCGGTGGTTCGAGGGGTTCGAGAATGGCGCTGCCGCGCGTGCCGTACACTTCCAAACGTCGCGACGCACCCGACGAAACTTCCAATGCCGAAGACTCGAGCGTGGCCATCGCTTTGGCATATTCAAATGTAGCTACTGTATTATCGCGGTACCAATCAAATTCGTCGTTCTCCGTGCGCAAAAACGAGGTGACGCGGTTGGGGCGACCAAGCAGGGCGACGATGATGTCGGTTAAATGGCAGGCTAAAATAAACATGATGCCGCCCTCGCGTTCGCCGCGCGAGTCCCAGCGCTGCCACTCCGCGGCGCTCGACGGGCCGGAGGATATACGCGCCCTGACAGAAAATATATCGCCGAGCTTGCCCGCCTTGGACCAATCGAGAATAAACTGGAAACCCGCGTTGTAGCGAAACATATAACCCAATTGCACGCACAGCCCTTGGTCGCGGGCCAGGTCGAGCACGGCGCCAAATTCGCTCAGGTCGTCGCCGGCGGGTTTGTCGAGCCACACGTGTTTGCCGCGCTCCAGCGCCTGGCGCGCAAAGGCGAGGTTCTGCGACACGCGGCCCTGGGCGGCAACGGCGACGACGGTTTCGTCTTCCAGTATCTCTTCCTTGGCATCAAACCAGTGCACGCCTTCGTAGGCCGGATTGGCGCCGTGCGTCTGGCGAACTTCGGGCGACGGCTCAAAGACGCCGCAGAATTCAACCTGGTTGCTTTCTTTTAAAACCCGCGCCTTGCCCGCGGCGTGGTCATGCGAAATGCCGTATTGGGCGAATTTTATCTTCACTTGACATCCTTTTCTTTTTTAAGATTTGCTCTCGCTCTGTTGAAAAGCTCAGGTAATTTTTCGTATCGTTAATCCCGAGTGATTTCTCGGGAGGTTACTATGGCTCGTTCCATGACCAAGTCAGCTTTAAAGCTGGCTCAACTCAGTTTTCAGGTGGCGCAAGAGAGCCTGCCGGCCTATGCGCACAAGTTTTCGCCTAAACGCTATACCCAACATCAGCTCTTTGCCATTTTAGTGTTGCGTCAATTTTTCAAGACCGACTATCGTGGCATCGTCGTCCTGTTAGACGAATGGTCCGAGTTGCGGTCGAGGTTGGGTTTAAAGCAGATGCCCAACTATTCGACTCTATGTTACGCCGAGCAGCGACTGATGACACAACCGATGTTCGAGCAGATCCTGTATCAGACCATCGAACAAGCCCAAAAGTTGATCCATCAACCCTCCGATTTAGCCGTTGATGCCACCGGCTTAGAAACCCATCATGCGTCTCGCTACTATATCAAACGGCAGAGCCAGGGACACAACAGCCGCTATGCCTGGCTCAAATTATCGTTGGCCTGTCATCTGGCCTCTCACCTA
>CAXGRO010000547.1:0-4235 GCA_964012055.1 uncultured bacterium | reverse complement strand
TATACTGGACTCTTGCACGATTAATTCCTTAATCTTCATCAGCGGCTGTGGGGGAGTGGGGCCGGGCAGGCCGCCCTGGGACTCACAAAGCGCCAGAGGCAAGGCCCCCACCCAGACGCGCCACCAAAGCCAACCCTAACCACCACCCCTTAACGCACCAATACCAACTTGCGCGTCTCCACCCGCTCCCCCGCCCGCAGCCGGTACAAATACACCCCACTAGCCAACCCCCTCCCCCCTGCATCCCTGCCGTCCCAATCAACCCGATAGCTCCCCGCCTCCCTCACCCCTCGCACCAACTCCACCACCAACTGCCCCACCAAATTATAAACCCCCAACTGCACCTCACCCCTCTCCGGCAGGGCAAAGCGAATCACCGTATCGCTGTTAAACGGATTGGGATAATTCTGCTCCAGCGCAAAGGAAGACGGCAAAGCGCTAGTGACCTCCTCCAGCACCGTGGGCACCGAAGGGGCGTCCACCAAACGCAAATCGTCGACGTAATACCTGCCGCCAAAATTCCCCGAAAACGTGATCTCGCGAATCGGCTCGTCGGCGTTAAAAGCGGCCAGCGGCAATTCCACCACCTGCCATTGCGCCGCATCCAGGTCCACCAAGCCGGCGTCCACCAGGTCGATGAGCGTGCCGGTGGTGTACACGCTAATCATCGAACGCGCTTGCTTGGCCGCAACCAAATCGCCCGGGTGAAAGGCAAAGCGCAGTTTGTCGTAGCCGCTCGGATCCACCGGCTCGTTTGCCAGAAACTTGGTGACCCAGTCCCAATCGCCGTCCTGCACCGGAAAAGCGGCGGCGCGGCTGCCCTTGTACACCACGTCCTCTTCCTCCAGGTCCAAACGCCAATCTTCTAACCATGTCTTGTTTTCAACGCGCCAATTGTCCGCTAACCTTTCGTCAAAAATCGTCAGATCGGGCATGGGACTGGCGGGCAGCACCATTGCAGTCGCCGGTAAGCGCACCTGCTGGAACGCCGGCAAAGCGGGTTGCCCGACGCGCACCGAAATTGTCCGCAAACCCCGGGGCGCGTCCACATTCACCGGCGCGCTGAGGCGATAGTCGCCGCCCCCTATATCCTCCAACGGCACCTCCGCTCCGCCGCCCAGGGCGCTGAGGTCTGCCGTCAGTTCCACTGCCCCGCCGTCTGCGGCGAGCCGCTCTACACGCACCACCGCCTGCAAATCCATCGCGGCGCCGCTGTGCACGGAATCGGGCAAATTGTGCTCCCAGGAAGCGATAATGGGACTGTGCTCAATGCGCAAAACGACTTTATGTTCCCGATCGCTGGTGACGTAGAGATGACCTTGTGCGTCGGAGATAACGCCCATGGGATACCCCCACACGTCGGCCATCTCGGTGCCGGTTTGAAAACCCGTGATAAAATCGGCCACCCGCGCGTTGGAACCGTCCGGCTCGCTGAACAGTGCCACCACTTTATAGCCCGGCGCCGGCGCCAGCTTGGCGTGGCCGGCGTGCAGGGCCACAAAAGCCGCTGTGTGGTAGCGCGGCGGGAATTGCTCGTGGGTGTAAAAGTGAATGCCCATCGGCGCCATGTGCGCCGGTACCAGGGCGGCCGGCCGCCGCATGCTCTGCACCAGCAGCGAATCTTCCTGCGACAGAGGCAGGTGCTCCTGGTACTGAGGCACGGAAAAGTCGGCAAAAACCTGGTAGCCGTAGGCCAGGGGAATGCCGTAAAAACCGCCGTCGCGCAGCACGTCGATCCACTCGGGCGGCGCCACGGTGCCCTCGCGGTCGTGGCCGTTGTTGGTGCCCCACAATTCGTTGGTCACCGGGTGCAGATCCATGCCCACCACGTTGCGCACGCCGCTGGCAAAAACGCGGCGGCCGCTGCCGTCGATGTTAAACTCCAGAATGGAACCGCGCTCGGGATCGCTAACCGGGCAAAAATCGCAGGGCCAGCCCACCGACAGGTAGACCTTCTGGTTGATCTCGTCGATGACTATGGTGCGCGTCGAATGCGAACCGCTAGAGGGGATGTTGCGCGCAAAGTCCGAGCGCTCCTCGTAAACGCCGTCGCCGTCGTTGTCGCTAAAGCGCACAATGCGGCCGCGGTCGCCCACGAACATATCCCCCTGGTAAAACGCCAGGCTGTGGGCCCGGTCAAAGTTCTGCGCCACCACAATTTTTTCGTCCGCCACGCCGTCGCCGTCGCGGTCTGGCAGGGCCACAATCTGCTCGGCCCGCATGTCGGACAGGTGCAGCACGCCCTCGTCGTCAAACGCCATAAAGCGGGGCTGCACAAAATCGAAGTCGGCAAAAACCCTGGCACTAAAACCGGGGGGCAAATTGAGCGATAAATCGTCGGGCAAATGGCTAAATTCCTCGGGCACTATCACCGGCACCTCTTGCAGGTCCAGCTCAACTTCCGGCGTCAATTGAAACGTGCCGGGCGGGTACGCCTCCTGGGCATTAGCGGGATTGCTGGCGGCCAGGGCAATCAGTGCAGCATATAAACCGACACTGGGTAGCGCGACGAACCAACGTGCAAATTTAGTCATAACCAACTCCTCTCCCGCACTTGCGAACTGGATAATACGACGCCAAAATCTACCCCCTGGCCTCTCTCTTCATTCTACTAAAAACGGCGCAAATTCCAAAAACCGCAGTCCGCTCAGCGGCCGCACCAGCGCCCCGGCGACTTAGAAATACATTTGATTCTGGATCTGCAAGCCGGTTTTACTACCCTTCCCGGAGACCTCTCGCGCACCTCTATCAAAAACGCGGTGGAAGACGTTGACCTGAAATTTTAGATCGTGCCCCGAAACGTACCAATTAAAACCGCCACTAAAGGTCTTTGTCCCCACGTCATCCAGGTTGGCGTCTTTATCGGCCGCGTCAAAGCGCACGGCCGGCTCGATGTCGAGCCCCTTGATATAATACCCCCCCTGCACGTACCAGCCGCTCGGTTCAACCTCTGCGGCTGCATCCCTATTAATGTAAATGTACTCGGCGCCTAGCGAAACGCTTTCGCGATGGAAAGAAAGATCGGCGCCCAGCAAAAAGCGCCGTTCCTTTCCTAAGCCTTCCAATTCGATGCCGCTTTGGAAAACGCCGTTGAGGCCAAAGCTCAGGTGCCGCCCTCGACCTAAATGAGAATCGCTTTTGCGGCCTTCCAACCAGCCGGGTGGCGAGTATTCGAGCCTTCCAACCAGGCCCGGATTGCGACTCGCTGTGACTTCTCTGCGGCTAAAGGTCCGGTCCGAATCGCCGGCTTGCAACCCATCGGTCAGGGCAAAATTATAGGCAAATTGGCCCTGAGCCAATTTGCCATAGACGATCAAATGAGGAGAAAAATACCTGAGTAAACCGGTGCTCCACCCCACAATGACGGGGCGCTCGACCAGCAATTGCCTGGAAGACGAAGTCAAAGCGCTGCGCGAATACGGCAGCTTGGTTACGCCAAAGCGCCAACCCAGTTTTTTTGAAAAGCGGTAATCCAGCAGGGCGTAACCCACCGTCACCGCATTGCCCCTTCCCTTTTGGCCCCACCTATCGGCGGAAAAAATGAGCGCGTAGGTCAGTCGATCCATCGGCTTACCGGCAACTTCCAGCCGCGTCCGGCGCAGAAACATATCTGCTTCCGATTTGTAGTTAGCCCCATCGGCGCTGCGCCCGATGTCGCCCCAATCCGCCCTGGGTTGCATGCGGACTCTGACGGAAATTGCATCGTCGCCCCATAGACACCCCGCACTGCCCAACAGCAAAATCAACAACCATATGATCATAAAATGCTCTCATTTGAGTTACATCTTATAAACCCTCCATTCTGCGAATACAAACTAACGTACAAATTAGAAAAACAAAACATCGCTACCCCCACAGCCGGCTCACCCCACCTCCAACCCCACAAAGCCCCGACTGTATTCGTCCGTCAACTCATCGACCTCTCCCCGGACCACCGCCGTACGGCCGCATACCCCCTTACCATCATAGCCAAATATCGCCACATATAGGCACGCCCCGCTGCGGGCAATAAGGCAATGAATCCACTCTCAGCCCCCTCCTTAATCGCTCAGCGGACGTTGACGTTGAATCTTTCATTTTTCAAAATACAGTTGGTGTACTGATTCGCCAGTTCTTTATATTATACCGCGTCATATCGGCACATCAGGTACAAACGCAGTTATGACACCGTAGGTCGGTAGGGGGGCTTGCCGGCGGCGGTTTGTGGGGGGGGAGGTGAGGGGTAAGGGTGGCCG
>CAXGRO010000546.1:0-4238 GCA_964012055.1 uncultured bacterium | reverse complement strand
AAGGCGCATTTTGAGCGCGACGTCTTGTACGACCCGCTGGGGTTGCAGGACGTGGAATTGGGCACGCTCTTCACCGGCGACAATGCGGTGGACCACTGGTTTGACGTATCGGTGCAGACCAACGACAAGCTGGGCACGCGCATATTTCTGGGCGATCTGATTGATCCGGATACGCGCCAGACCTACGACGCACGCCTGCGCGTGGCGCTGCACGGCGAGACGGGTTTTGGCCACCACACCGTAGTGCAGCTCAACAATAAACCCAATGACGAGCGCATTGTCGACGAGCGCAATTGGGACGGGCAGCGCCCGCTGCTGATCGAGGAACAGGTCCCGTCGACCTGGTTGGAGCGGGGCAGCAACAGGCTTTTGTTAAAAGTGTTTGCCGACCGGGCGCCGGGCGCCGACAAAGTTTACCTCAATTGGTTCGAAATAGACTATTTGCGCCTCTACCGCGCCAAGGCGGGTTACCTGGCGTCGGTGCAATTTCCCACCGACGGCCACCGCATCACCATTACGGGTTTTCCCCACCACAAAATTGAGGTGTTCGATCTGCTCAGCGGGACCCGCTTTACCGATATGGAAATCGACACGGTGGCCACCACCTTTGCCGTCACCTTTGAAGACCGGCCGCTACAGCCGGCCCTGTACGTTAGCGGCGATAGCGCCAGCGCCTATGTGCCCCGCATGCAGGGCGACCCGGCGTCGACGCTGCGCAGTGCGGCGCACGAGGTCGACTATTTGATTGTCACCCACCGGCGCTTCCGCGACCCGGCGCACATTTTGGCCGAGCACCGTCGCGCCGCGGGTCTGGCCGTGGAGGTGGTGGAAACCGAGGATATTTACGACGAATTTTCCTACGGCATGTTCGACAACAACGCCCTGCGCCATTTTTTCGACTACGCCTACCACCACTGGCAGCGCCCGCCCACCTATGTGATGCTGCTGGGCGACGCCAATTTGGATTGGCGCGACCGCCTCAAGCCCAGTTTTGTGCCCACCCAGTACTACCACGACCGCTCGCGCGGCCGCTCGCCCAGCGATTTCTTCTACGCTCTGGTGGACGGCGACGACCTGCTGGCCGACATGGCGGTAGGCCGCCTGCCCGTGGAAAACACCCAGCAGGCCCGCAAGGCGGTGGAAAAGCTCATCCGCTACGACCTCAACCCCGAGCCGGGCGACTGGCGCAGCCGGGTGATCTACCTGGCCAATTTCCACGAGAAGAACCTGTTCACCGAACCCAGCGACAGCTTGGCGGCGCGCTACACCGAACCCATTGGCCTCAGCTCGGTCAAAGTATACAATCCGGACAACAGCGGCATCCCCAATCCCACGGGCAAAGCCTATATCGACGCCTTTAACAACGGGGCGTTGCTGGTCAATTACAGCGGCCACGGCAGCGTGGGCACCATGCAGCCGGTGTTTGATATTACGTCATCGGATTGGGACTATTTTAGCCAGGTGCGCAACAACGGTCGTTTGCCGTTGGTGCTGGCTTTTTCCTGCCTCAACGGTCTTTTCATACACCCGCAGGACCACCTGCTGAGTTTGGGCGAGGCCTTCACGCGCAAAGAGGACGGCGGCGCCATCGCCTATGTTTCGGCCGCCTCCAAAAGTTTTGTGGCGCAGGACCACTTTTTGGGCGACCGCCTCTTCAACCAGTTTTTTAAGGAGGGCAACTTGGAGTTTGGCCCCGCCCTAGACGTGTCCAAAGCCCAGGTTTTGGCCGCCTATCCCAGCTGGCTCACCGTGGTGTTGACCATGCAGCTCTTCGGTGACCCGGCGCAGCAGTTGGCGCTGCCGCAGGCGGCCGATTATACCCCCCTGAGCCTGCGCGTGGACGCCGACCCGGTCTTTGGTCATTCGACCCCTATCGTCGAAGCGACGCTGCAAAACAATACCCGCCTTACTGCCGATAGTCTAACCGTAGCCGTACTGGGCTACGCCGAAGCCAGTGCCCAGCCCGAGACGTTGTTTTACGCCGCCCAGGAGTCTTTTGCTGGCGTTGAGGATTTTTCTTTTGCCTGGCCAGTGCGCCACCGGCGCGGTTCCTACCGTTTGGAACTGGTGCTGGACCCGGAAGACCGGGTAGTGGAGTTGTACGAGCACAACAATCGCTTACAGCTCGAACTCGAAATTTTGGAGCCGCTGGTGCCCACACCCGTGTTTCCGGCCGCCCACGCCGTGCTGCCGGCCCAAGACCTGGTGCTGGAAGCGGCGGTGCCGACCGCCGGCGCCGCTTCGACCTGCGAATTTGCCCTGGCCACGGCGGCGGATTTTGCGCCACAGCACAGCCAAATTTCGCCGCTGGTCGCCGCGGTGGATGGCGTGGTGCGCTATCGCCCCGACCTGCTCGCTACCGAGCGCGCTTACTTTTGGAGGGTCCGCCTTTTAAACGGCGCCACCGCCGGTCCGTGGAGCGAGGTGCGCTCGTTTTATCTGGCGGAGGGATCGGCGCCGCCGGCCTGGCGGCAGCAGGGCGCGCAGCTGGCCGCAGGGGAAGTGGAAGGCCTGGTGTTGGCGGACGATCAATTTGTGCTCTCCAGCGCCCCCCTGCCGTTTAGGCCCTCCGAAGACACGCGCGACGACGCCTTTACGGTGCGCAGCCTGCGCGGTTCGGGCGTGCTGGCAACGGACGGGACATACGTCTACACCAAGCGCTGGTACAACGACGCCTCTACTATTTACCCCGGCATCGATTTTTTTACGCGCATGGGTACGGGGTTTAACGGCACGGTGCGCCAGCACAATTACGGCACCTTTGGCGACTCCACTAGCGCCGGCATATCGGCCACCTATCACAGCGACGGTTATATCTACAACGACAGCGGCAAGGCGTTTGAGCTGGAGCGCCTTTCGGTGGAAACCGGTCGCCTAGATACGGTGGCCGTGGAGGCCGGCCTGTTGGAGTGGCAGAGCGGCGAGGTGGTGGAAGGGCATTCGCTGTTTACTTCGGACGGCCGCTACATATACAATGTGGCCATGAGCGCCTACGGCCAAACGCGCACCGAGTGGCTGGTGCGCGTTTTTGACCCGGCGGCCGACTGGGCCGTGGTGCGCGAGTTCACCTCGCCGCCCACCGACAACGGTTTCACCTTCAAGTGGACTGACGGCGTGCTGGCCGACGGCCAGCGCCTCTACCTTGTCGAGTGGCAGGGGGGGCGCCGCATTCGCATGGTGGACGCCTTTGACGGGCGCTTGCTCGACGAGTGGATTTCGGACCAGGACCTCACCCGCATCATCACCGGCCAGTACGACTGGGTCAACAATAAAGTGTGGATGGGAGACTTATTGGGCTCGACGGTTTTGCGCTATCCCGGGCTCGGCCGGGTGCAACAGGGCCAGGTGGTGTCGCCGCCCATCGGCCCGGCGGCTAGCTGGCGTCAGCTGCTGATTGAGGGCGGCGGCTTGGGTGTGGATGTGGAAGTGGAGGGCGAAGAGGGAGAGTGGGTGCCGCACCCCTCATTGGCCGCTTTGGCCGTCGGCCAGACGTTGGATTTGAGCGGGGTGGATGCCGCCCAGCATCGCCGCATTCGCTTGCGGGCACAGGTGGACGAGGCGGCGGCATTGGCGGCGTGGGAGGTGGACTTTGAACCGCTGCCGGCGCTGCAGTTGACGGCGGCCGAAGCCGGGGTGGGGCCGGCCGGGCTCGCCGTGCAATTGCAGGTGCGCAATTTGGCGGCCCGCGCCAGCGGCCCGCTCAGCCTGCGCCTGGAGCGCAGCGACTGGCAGGAGCCCTGGCGCCAATGGCCTCTGGACCCGCTCGAGCGCGGCTCTCTGCGCCAGGTGGTGTTCGACAGCCTCGAAGTACCGCCGGTAGGGGTGCGACTCTTTGCCGAGGTGTTGGCGGCTCAGCCCGACGCCGTGCCGCATGACAATCGCCGCGAAGTGCTCCTGCTCTTTGGCGGCCGCGCGCCACTGACGCTGGCGCGGTGGCCCGGCGAGCACCCCTTTCTCAGCGGCGACCCGCTGGTGTCGGGCGAGGGGTTGCTGATCCACGCACCGGGTGTGCCGGACGGGGAGATTGTACTGCGCGTCGACGGCGCCGAGGCCCGCGTCTGCGCCGACACCGATCCCGAGCCCCGAAACCGCGCCCGCAATCGGCGAGACCGATACCTCCACCCCGGTGCCGTTCGAGCCCAATCCGGCGATTACGAATACCCCCGATCCCGCTCCGGTCGAGGACCCCGCGGACGACAGTGAATATCTGTGGTGGGTCGCCGCGCTGGCGGCGCTCG
>CAXGRO010000545.1:0-4260 GCA_964012055.1 uncultured bacterium | reverse complement strand
GAAACTTACCACCTCTACGGTCCCGAGGAAGAGCGCGCCGAGCCGTACATATTCAGCGCCGCAGTCTACGTTTGCCTGCGCTGCGGACATCTCGAAAAATTCGTCGATATGTCCTCCACCGCCGACCTCCCCAGGCGCTCGTTGGACGAGCGCGCTTAAGCGCTAATGCGGCGCGAAATCATCTTGATGCGCGCCAGTAATTCTTCCAAATCAAACGGTTTGTCAATGTAGTCGTCGGCGCCGTACTCAATGCCCTTGACCTTGTCGGGGGTGGCGGTGAGGGCAGTGATCATAATGATCGGCACGTTGGAAGTAATGGGATTGCCCTTGAGTGTTTGGCAGACCTGGTAGCCGTCAACTTTGGGTAGGCGCAAGTCCAACAGTATCATGTCGGGCTTTTCGGTAAAGGTCTTGGCCAGGGCTTCCTCGCCGTCAGCCGCTTCGCAAACCGCGTAGCCGTGCCTCTGAAGAAATTCCCCAATACTCGCCCGCACTTCGTCTTCGTCGTCGACCACTAACACTTTGCGCGGTCGGTCGGGGTCGGCGGGTTGGGGGGCTTCAAATTCTCTGGGGGGGGCGGCAACAGCGTCCTCGCCGCGGATGGTCATAACCTGATCGGCAATTTGCGCCAGCGACAGGCCCTGGAGGCGGAGCTCGCGCAGGCGGTCTCTAATTTTGAGAATTTCGGTGCGATCGAAGAGATCTTTATTGCCGCGCTTATCCGAGACGCGAATTATGCCGAAATTTTTATATTTGCGGATGGACTCTACAGATTTGCCAAATGTGTCCGCAACTTCTTGAATATCAATAAGTTGTTCACTTTCAGTCATGGCGAAACTCCTCGCTGAAACCCTCTTTATATAAGCTCGAGTATAATAGAATTATACCAAATAGTAGTGTTTGGCGTCAAGTCATTGTTCATACGTATTATCGGCATATCCTTTAGCTTGTTCACTTTTTAATCAAATTAAGGCAAAAAACCGAATTCTCGCCGCAAGAAAATTCGGTTTGACTTGTGGGCAGAGGGTGCGTAAATTGTCAAAATTGCGTAAATTGTCAAAATGCTTAAAATTCACTGGCAGTTGAGAAAATAAGGAGAATTGCGGGGTAATATGGCCGGGAACGGACGGAAAGTTATAGTGGATGTGCAGGATGTGCGCATGGTGTACAACTCCAAAAACCGAGACGAGTCGACCCATGTCCACGCCTTGAGGGGATTGACATTAGAAGTATATGAAAACGAATTCTTTGCTATTATGGGGCCGTCGGGATCGGGCAAGAGTACGCTTTTTAACCAGATTGGCGCCTTGCAAACGCCCACATCGGGCGAAGTGTTAATAGAAGGAGTCAATTTGGCGATCCTCAGTCCGCAGAAATTGGCGGCCGTGCGCTGTTTTGAACTGGGTTACATTTTTCAGACTTACAATTTATTGCCGGTCATGAGCGCCCTAATGAACGTGGCGCTGCCCACGGTTTTTGCCGGCATGAGCACGGAAGAGGGTGAGCAGCGCGCCCAGGAGTGCCTCGAAATTGTCGGTCTGGGAGATCGCTCGCACCATCTGCCGTCCGAATTGTCTGGCGGCCAGCAGCAGCGCGTGGCCATTGCCCGTGCCTTTGTCAACAAACCGCGCATAATCCTGGCCGACGAGCCCACTGGTAATCTGGATAGCAGGACTGGACAGGAAATAATTGATTATATGAAGAATCTACAACTGGAAATGGGCACGACGATTATTACGGTGACCCACGACGACAAGATGCTGAGCGTGGCCGACCGCATGGCCTGGATTCGCGACGGCCAAATGGAGCGTCTGGCCGATCGCGACGAGATCGATATTCAGATGGGGAGTATTAAAGAGCATTAAAGGCGCAAATTTAACAAATGCGGGAAGGGCGGCCGGTGTTTACTGATCGCCCTTTTTTTTTGCCTGGCGGCGTTTGAGACCTTCGTTGAGAAAGAGCTCGCGATTGGGAAAGCCGTTGACCAGGGTAAAGCCGCCGTCGACGGCCACCAATTGGCCGGTCATATAAGAAAGGCGGGCAAAGGCATAGGCGGCTGCGGCGATATCCTGGGGTTGGCCGACGCGCGGCACGGCTTGCGCGCCGCCTTCGGCCATCAAGCCGTAGGTTTCGGCGACGCTGTACTCCTGGCCGGTTTGGGGGTCGGTGACGCCGGAGGGGCGGGCGGTCAGCGGCGTGTCGATTACGCCCGGGCGCAGGGCGTTTACCGTAATATTGTAGGAACCGCCCTCAAAGGCAGCGCCGACGACGGCGTGGTTGAGGCCGGCCTTGCTGACGCCGTAGGGAATGCGGGTGGCTTCGGGCGCAATGTCGGAAATGGAGGTGATGAAGAGAATGCTGCGGTGCTGGGGGGGATCCTCCTTTTCGGCCTGTTCGATCATGCATTTGAGGGCCCGTTGCCCCAGGCGATAGGCGCCCATCAGGTTGAGGTCGAGAACGCGAGCCATCTCTTTGTCGAGGTGCTCGACGGGAGTTTCGTGGAAGCGGTAGCGCGCCAGATTGCCCGCCTCGTCGGCAATGTAGTTGACCACGCCGCTGTTGCTGATAACTACGTCGAGGCGGCCAAAGTGTTCATAGGAGCGGTCGACCAATTCAAAGGGTGCGTTGGTCTGAGATAGGTCGGCACCGACGGTCAGTACTGCAATGCCGTGCGCTTGGCGCAACTCGGCGGCTATGGCTTCGGCGCGGTCCTGGCCCGAATTGTAGTTGACGGCCACGTCGTAGCCGTTGGCGGCAAAGGTGCGGGCGATGGCGGCGCCAATGCCGCTGCTGGAACCGGTGACGAGGCAGACGGGGTTGGCCAAGTTTTTAGCTCCTGAGGGATTTTACGGTCTGGACGATTTGTTCTTCGTCGGGAATGGTCGGGTACTCCAGCGACGGGCTAAAGGGGACGGGGACCTCGGCAGCGCCGATGCGGGCCACCGGAGCGTCCAGGTAGTCGAATGCTTCTATGCTGAGCATGGAGGCTAGCTCGCCGGTAATGCCGTAGCGTTGAACGCCTTCGTCGACGACGACGGCGTAGCCGGTTTTGCGCACGGAATGTACCAGAGTTTCTTTGTCCAGCGGTACCAGGGTGAGGGGGTCTACGACTTCGGCCTGGATGCCCTCGTCGGCGAGTAGGTCGGCGGCCTTGAGACAGGCGCCCACCATGCTCGAGGTGGCCACCAGGGTGACGTCGCTGCCGGCTCGTTTGATCTCGGCTTGGCCAAAGGGAATAGGGTCGGCGGCTTCGGGCACCGGGCCGACGTCGTTGTACATCATTTTGTCTTCAAAGAACAGCACGGGGTTGTCGTCGCGGATGGCCGTTTTGAGCAGGCCGCGGGCGTCGGCCGGGCACGAGGGGATGGCCACTTTAAGACCGGGAATGTGTGAGAAAATGGCGTGCAGACTCTGCGAGTGTTGCGCCGCCGACGAGCGCCCAGCCCCCATGGTCAGGCGGATGGTCAAGGGGACTTTGCACTGGCCGCCCGACATATAGCGGATTTTGGCCGCCTGGTTGACAATTTGCTCCATGGCCAGCAGCGAGAAATCGCCAAACATCAACTCGGCGATGGGGCGCATGCCGGTCATGGCGGCGCCAACGCTCAGGCCGACGTAGCCGGCTTCGGCGATGGGGGTGTCCAAAACTCGCTCGGGGCCAAATTGGTCGAAGAGGCCTTCGCTGCACTTAAAGATGCCGCCCGAGCGGCCGACGTCTTCGCCCATGAGGAAGACGGTTTCGTCCAGTTCCATCTCCTCGCGCGTGGCCAGGATAATGGCTTCTCTAAAACTGATGTTAGGCATACAAATCCTCGTACGCTTGTTCGGGCGGGGGCAGGGGGGCGTCCTTGCCGAATTCGATCGCCTCGAGCACTTCTTGCTCGATCTGGTCCTGCAAAGCGTCCAGGTCGGCGGCGGTGGCCACCTTCTTCTTGCACATGTGGTCGCCCAGAAGTTTGATGGGGTCTTTTTTTTCCATCCAGTATTTTACTTCGTCGTCGGTGCGGTAATAGCCGTCGTCGCCCACGTGGTGACCGCGGTAGCGGTAGGTGTAGGCTTCGATGAGCGTGGGGCCGCCGCCTTTGCGCGCTTTCTCGACCGCGGCGGCCACTTTGGCGTGGACGTCGAGCGCATCCGAGCCCTCGGCGGTGACGCCAGGTATGCCTAGGCCGGCGGCGCGGTCGACGATGTTTTCGACGCCGGTGACGCGGTGGTAGGGGGTGTGTTCGCCCTACTGGTTGTTCTCGCAGATGTAGATGG
>CAXGRO010000544.1:0-4260 GCA_964012055.1 uncultured bacterium | reverse complement strand
TGATTTTCCGGCGCCGCCAGATCCGCCGTGGCCACCTGCTCGGCAACGACGTATGTGCAGCGCGCCAGTTCAATATAGGAGTCGACCACGCGCGTTTCATTGGCCAGGTCCGTCGCTTCCATTCCTTCTACCAATTGTAGGGCATCGGCACAAACCGCCCGCTTGTGCGCAAAATCTTCTTCACCCAGATAATAGCGAAACATGCCCTCCCCCAAATAAGGCCGCTCTTTATTGCGCACCATGTCGACGGCTTTGCCCCAGGAATAGCACACCGGAAAGTCCGAATCGTACACGTCGAACTCCACCGGCCCCATCAGCGCCGCCCAGCGCCCCACCTGCTCGGGCTCGGCATAGCCCTGCCGCGTCGCCCAAGCCACGGCAAACTCCTCTTCCGTGCGACCGTTTAAATTCCACGACCACTCGGCCAGCGCTTCTATATTAAAGCCGTTGATTTCTTTAGCCAGCGTGGCCCAGGCCAGCATGCCGTAGGCGCCGCTGTAGTGCCGCCGCACCAATTGACCAACGTAATCCCTAATGCGGTGCGCCGAGCGCTCCGGCACCTTAAACTCGGGCGTGTCCACCTTGCCGTAGGCCCCAATGGGCACGTCGTAAGTGGCTATCCAGCGCCCCTGGGCAGCGTAGTGGTCCAAAAGCGGGTTGGCCGCCAGATCTCTGGGCCAGTGCAGCACCTGTTCCATAGAAGTAGCACAGGCCCGTTCTATTTTCACCTCTTGGGGCAATTCCGCTACCACCCGGTAGTCGCGCTCCGCCGTCGTCGTCGACAGAAACATGCGAATTTGCAAATCGGGAAAGTCTTTTCTCACCTCCCGCCAGGCCGCCACAAAGGCCCGCGACTCCAGCACAAATTGCCCCACGGCGGTGCAGTCATGGCAGCCGCACTGCCCGGGCCGCTCGCTCAACCAGCAGCTGATATCGCGGGCCCCTTGCGAGGCAATGGAGCGCATCCACTCGGTAATTATCTCGGTGAGCTTGGGCTGGGAGGCACAGGGAGCGCGGTGCTGGTTGCCCTGCTTGTGGGCGAAATACCTACCCGTCAGTGCCCCGTCTCCCTTGCCCGCCAGCTCTGGATAAGTTTTGTACAAATCGCAATCGTGCAAAAAATTGAGGTGGAGAATGTAGGGCACGTAATTAAACGCCTGCTGCCGCGCCTCTTCCATAAGTTCCACGTTGATGACCGCACTGTTGGGCTTGTCGCGCTCGACCGGCGCCAGCGCGGTCGTTGCCATTTTGCCGTAATTGAGCTTGACCGAGGCCATCCAGGAAATCCACCCGGCTTCGTTGGGAAAATTCCACAGCCCGCGCTCGTCGATATCCGGCCAGTCGACCACATTCACCAGCGGAATCGCAATTTCATCGGGCGCGATGTTAAACTCCAGCAACTGGTAGAGCGTCCTGGCCGCATAATAGATCCCGCGCTCGCCCAGAGCGGCCAGCAACAGCCCATCGTTGCCCCTGGCTTGAATGAGATAGGCTTGTTCGCTATTGGGCAACGACCGCAGCCGCTCGACGTCGACCTCTTCTCCTTCGAGTTGGCCATTGGCGTTTACTGTGCCCAGGATGATTTCAAATTGGTCGCCCGCTGCGTCGCTGCCGCCGCGCTCCTGCAAGAGTTGACGCAAATCCGCTAACGCTCGTTGCTCTACCGCACCGGCTTCCTGCCTGGCGCGCAACGCCACGGCGCCCGGATGACATGTAACTTCCCCTTCGACGTCGATCTCGTGCGGCAAAGGCAGGAGATACCTAGCCCATTTTTGATTGCTTTCCGCGTCCATAGAACCTCCTCTATAACCTTAAGTAAAAGCATACGAAGGACGCCCCACAGGGGCAATCCTCTGAGCTAGCTGGACAATATTAATGGACGTCCGGCTGGCGACGGCGCAGCATGCGCAACAACCAATAGGCGGCCAGCGCCGCTGCGAGGTGCTTTAGCGTGTGACCGCTAACTATATCTCCCAACGAGTAAATAGCCCCATCGAGCACTTCGCACACCTTGGCGGCGCCGTACAGCGCAATTACTTCCAGCAGCATCCTGCCCTGCGAATAGCGCGAAGGAAAAAACCAGGCGATGCAGGGAATGACCAGCAGCGGATAAAACTGCACAAAAAGATACGGGCGCAGATCGCCCGCTCCCCGCAACTCGCTCCAGTGCCAATAGAAGACGCTGGCCACTCCCGCCGCTACCAGAAACGGCAAAGCACTCAAACCGGCTCGCACGCTGATGCGCTCGGCGATAAAAGCGGCAAAGAAAGCGGTGAAAAGCAGGGTCATGGGCAGGCGATCCCACACCAGCCGCGCGTTGTCAGGGGCCAGGTGGTAATAGGCCGACCCCGAACCGGTGAGCAGCAATCCTATAAAAAAGACGATATAGGGCCAGCGTTCTTGTGCAGTGATAAAAGAAGAATCGACATCGTCAATACGCCGATCCCAAAGAAAGAACAAACCCGCTGCGCCGACTAAGATAAAGGGCAGGTTGGAAACGACGTTGAAGAAGTGCGATACCCCCAAAAGCGTGCGCTGATCAGCAAATTCGTGGTAGGCCTGATTCTGGGGCAGAGGCGGCAATAGCAACGCTGCTACGGCTAATAAAACCGTCATCCCCGCCCAGACAATTAGATGTGCACGCCGCATATATTCTCGAAAAAAAAATCAGTCAAACATCCAAACCGATTCGCCCCATTTTTACCGCGACTACTTGCGCCCCCAATTCAGCCAGGTGGCGAGAGAAGTTGCCGTTGCCGCAAGCTATGTCGAGTACGTATTCACCGGGTTGAATCTTGAGCAAATCCTCAGTGGCAAGCCTGATGAGCAAATTGTGGAATGCATTATTATCCTCCCCCATATAATTATCCCAGAACTCGGCATTCTTATTCCACCTCTCCTGAGCATCGGCAGCCAATTCCGGCCAGTCATATTGACCCATATCTGCGTTATCCTTATTTGATGAGCCGCCAGCGCGTCAGCAATTTCAGCGTAAAAAGCATGCCTATTCCAGGTAGCCATTTTCCTTGAACCACTCGCTGTCCTCGTATAAAGCCAAAACAGACTTGTGTTTGAGAAAGCCCAACTTCCTGTACAAACCCTCCTGCCCGTGCACACAGGCCAGTATAACCTTGGGGACGGCCAACCGCTCCAGCATATCCTCCTCCATAATACTTCTCCCAATTCCGCCTTTCTGATACTCGGGAGCGACCACCAGTTCGCACACGGTTGCGAAGTTCACACCATCTGAGATCGCCCTTCCGGCCCCCACCAGTTCGGCTTCTCGATAGGCGAAACAACAGGCCGCGCTGTTCTCATAAGCCCTTTGAAGTTTATCTGAGCCAGGGTCACCTAGAGGGGCACGTCGGTAAACCTCAGCCAAATCGGACCAGTCTACCGGATCGGTGTCATACGTAAGCTTTATTTGGTCCATCACTGGATATGGTATTGGATAAACAGAAAGGACAGAAACTTATTTATACTTTCCCGATATTTTATTCAGGAGCAATGTCTGGACAGAGCGCGCGCCGATAAACGATCGGAGCTTAGAGCACTATAAGTTTCTTATTCTGGTGAGGATACTGGTTCTTTTTCCGTAGGGGTAAAATCACTCAATTTTTGAAACGACTCAACTTGTGTTGCATACTTGCCATTGAGGGATTTCAAATACGCTATATATCTGTCTGGATCGTGATCGAACTTTTCTGACATCCGCCTCCGACTCTCGCGTACACTGTCAATCAATTCTTGATAGGTATTCATGCCTTTTCACCTCCTATCAATTCTAAGGGCGTTGTCAAAATTGGCACATGCAGGCCCAATAAAGTGTTAATGCGACGAATATGTCCAACCTTATTGGCATTGGCAAGGTGTTCACAGTTCCAAGTGAGAAGATAATCAAACTTATGAAACGATGCCAAAGCCAGATGTAGCGCATCCCCAAGAGGATCGCGCGGCATCAAATGATGCTGGATATATACTTCCACAATCTCGCCGATCTCATCCCCAGCCGGTACGGCCGACAAAGTCGCCGCCAGCCCCAAAGCCTCCTCTCGATGAGGCAAACTGCCGGTATCCAATTCGGCCATAACAGCTGTGCGAGTCGAAACCACATAATGCTGGCGGTGATCATCCCACCACTGACGAGTCCAATCGCGCATCGCAATAGCGGCTGGATCAGTGCGCCGCTCATAATAGAAGCTAAAAATTGATGTCTCGATATAAACAGTTTGCGCCACAAGCTATCCTCTCAATGGACAA
>CAXGRO010000543.1:0-4262 GCA_964012055.1 uncultured bacterium | reverse complement strand
TGGCGGGAAACACCACCTGGGGCAACGAGTACGGCCGCCGCAACTTTGGCGACGGCCGCTATGGAGAGGGCTGGTACAACAACTATTACGACATGGCCTACGCCCTGATGGCGGAGTACTTGATGGGCGGCGCGCGAACCTTCTACCACCAGGCAGAGACCATGGTTTTACACCTGATGGATGTGGACGTGGTGCACGATAACGCCGCCGATGCGTCCATCGCCGAGCCGGGATTTCCCACCCTGTGGGACGCCTATGCCCATTTGCCCGCCGGCCCGCCGACCGGGCACTCTACCGGCGCAGTGCGGGCCTTTGGCTCGAGCCGCCACCACAACCTGACGCCGAAATGTCGACTTCAAGGGCTTGTCCCCCCCGTTCTTATCTAGGCTACTACCATCTGACCGGCGATTTGGACGCGCTGGAGACGGCCTTGCTGATCGCCGATTACCTGGTGCGCAGCAAAAGCGGCATGGGCGGGCGCTCGGCGCGGGCGCAGGCCTTCCCCCTCACCGCGCTGATGGTCGCCTATCGGGAAACCCGCGATCCCGGGGTTTTGGAGGCGGCGCGGCGGCTCTTTGAAGACACCCTGAGTTTTGGCCCCCGCCGCGGCGCTTATGTGGAGCCCTTCATGAGCTTTGAATACATGGCCAACGGCGGCGGCATGGTCACCCACCTGACCGAGGGCATGATGCTCTACGCCGCGGAAAGCGGCGACCGCTGGGCTGCCGCTGCCATTGTCGCTCTGGCTTCCTCCGTCCTGGCCGAAAACACCGGCGGCCCCCAGGCCCTGCCCTGCTATTGGACGCGCGCTAAGGGCGGCCTCAAATTGTTGCCGCTGGGCTGCGGCGAACGCGGACAGGTGGGCGTGACGCACTACTCCGGCCACCCCCTGCAAAAAAACTGGTCGCCGGAGTACGTGTATCAGGTCTGCCAGGCATTCGCCTACGCCTACGATCTGACCGGCCGGCCGGAATTTTTGCAGGCGGTCCGCGGCGGTTACGCAGAAGCTGCCCGGCACAACTTGCTGAACGCCATGTACGTGTACTGGTCGGCGCCGGTGCTGCTTTATTATCTCCAGCACTTTGCCGACCGGTGAGCAATAAATACATAAGTAGAACCTGGTATTTGTAGAATCGGAAGGAGACATATGGCTTATCGTTTGGGGTTAATTGGCACGGGGGGAATGGCGCGAGCGCACGGCAGGGCGTGTGGGGAAACAGGGGCAGTGGACCTGGTAGCTATTCACGATGTGGTGCCGGAGCACCTGGAGAGCTATGGAGAGGAGTTTGGGGTGGAGGGGCGTTATACCGACCTGGACCAGATGCTAAACGAGGGCGAACTCGACATTGTGCTCATCAGTACCTGGGGCGCCTTTCACGCCGAGGTGGGCATTCGGGTGGCGCAATCGCAAAAAGTGCGGGCCATTCTCTGCGAGAAGCCCATTACGCAGAGTGTGGCCGAAGCTGAGGCTTTTGCAGCGGTGGCGGCGGAAAACGGGGTGGTGTTGGCCGAGGCGTTTAAATTCAGGCACCACCCCATGCACCTCAAGGCCAAGGAGATGGTGGAGGCCGGCGCCATTGGCGATTTGTTGAACCTGCGCAGCACCTTTTGCACCAATTCCGGCCGCCCGCTCGAAACTCGCACGCCTGCCTCCAATTGGCGCTTTAACAAAGCCCAGGGCGGCGGCAGCATCTACGACTTGGCCTGCTACAATATCCACCACGCGCGCTTCATTTTTGAAGAGGAACCGCTGCGCGTTTTTGCCTCTGACGAGCGGGGCATTGAGGTGGACGATGCGGCGTCGATTGTGCTGGTGTTTTCCGCAGGTCGCACGGCGCAGGTCTCGGTGGGTTTTAATTCATTCTCTTCGCAATACGCCGAGATTTCGGGCGACAGCGGCATGTTGCGGCTGAACACTATATGGAACAACGAGAACCGCGCTGTGACGTTGGAGTACCACAGCGGCGCCGGCGAGGAGTTGTTTGAGTTTGGGCCACTGTCGCAATTGGTGTTGCAGTTGGAGCATATGTGCGAGTGTTTGGAGACAGGGCGGGCGCATCGGATTTCGCCGCAGAATAGTGTGGCGCAGATGCGGGTGTTGGATGCGGTGAAGGAGTCGATGGAAACGGGGGAGGTGGTGGAGGTGTGATGTGGGGTTGGTTCTGGTGGGGGATGGACCACCCCCCGACCCGACCTGCGCCAACGTAGTATGTCTGCGTTCGGAGTGATTAGCGTCGGTACTACGAGAAACGTGGATCCTATGATAAACGATCGCCGAGCGGTTTGGGGGGGACCTCAGAGCGGATTCATTACCCCTTACGCCGCATCCTGCGGCGTAAGGGGTAATGAATCGGAGCCGGCCCGGACGGCCGGCGAGAGCCGAAGGTCGCCAATTCTAAGAATTGAGCGTCATGACCGAGAGGTCCCCCCCAAAAGCGTCCCAGGCAAACGCAAATCACATCACCTAAATCCGCTTGATATTAGCCAAAGATATTGCGTATTTTGAATGCCTCAGCTAACAAAACACAAACGAACTTGCCAGGAGAGTACGCATGGGTACAAATCAAAACGGCCGGGTCGCCGGCAAAGTTGCCATTGTCACCGGCGCCGCATCGGGCATAGGCGAGTCCACCGCCAAGCGCTTGGCCGAAGAAGGGGCCGCCGTGTGCGTGGCTGACGTCGACGAGGTCAACGGCAAGCGGGTGAGCGACGAAATTGCGGCGGCCGGGGGCGAGGCGCTCTTCGTCAAAACTGACTTGAGCAAGACGGCGCAGATCAAACGCATGCTCGAGCGCACTGAGAAAAAGTTTGGCCGCCTCGACATCTTGCACAACAACGCCATCTGGTTTCAGCACGGCTCGGCCACCGAGCTGGACGAGAAAGGCTGGGACTTAACGCTCAACGTGGGGCTAAAAGCCATCTTTGTCACCGCTAAATACGGCATACCCATCATGCAAAAGACGGGCGGCGGCGCCATCGTCAACACCGCCTCGGTGCACTCGCTGGTTAGCTTTGCCACCTGCACTGCCTACGACTCGGCCAAGGCCGGGGTGTTGGGGCTGACGCGGGTGTTGGCGCTGGACTACGGGCCCGAAGTGCGGGTCAACGCGGTGCTGCCCGGCGCTATTTTGACGCCGCTGTGGGACAATCTCAAGGTGCCGCAAAAGGAGCGGCGGCGCTACGCCAATATGGTGCCGGCCAAACGCCTGGGCACGGGTGACGACATCGCCAACGCCGTGCTTTATTTGGCTTCGGACGAGGCGTCTTTTGTCACCGGCACGTCGCTGGTGGTGGACGGCGGCCTCTTGTGCCGCACCGAGTAAAAAAGGAGGACATCATGCTTACCCAGGACCAAGTAACACAATTCGAGCGGGACGGGTATACGGTCTATCCCAATTTCCTCAACGCCGCCGAGGTGGCCGATTTGCTGCGCGAGGCCGACGAGGTGACGGCGGGCAATACGCGCGCCAACCACGACGCCACACGCATGGAAATGGAGCCCAACCAGCCGCCCGACGGCACCGCGGTGCGGCGCATTTACGAACCCTGTTCGCACTACCCGGTGTCGCGGGCGCTGTCGGATTTGGACCGCCTGCTCGACTGCGTCGAACAGCTCTTTGGCCCCAACCTGGTCTACCACTACAGCAAGACCAATATGAAGCCGGCGGAGGTGGGCTCGGTGGTGGAATGGCACCAGGATCTGTCGTACTATCCGCTGACCAATAAAGACTCGCTGGCCATTCTGTTCTACCTGGACGATACGCGCGAGGAGAACGGCGCTTTGCGCATGTTGCCGGGGCGGCAGGGCGAGGTGTTGATGGACCACACCGAGGAAGGGGTTTTTCAGGGGCGGGTGATGGAAGCGGTCGACGAGTCGGGCATGGCGACGATTGAAGGGGAGGCGGGGACGGCCATTTTTATGCACGGCTTGACGCCGCACTCGTCGGCGCCCAACGCTTCGGACAGTCCGCGGCGCACGCTCATTCTCAGCTACCGGGCGGCGGACGCGTATCCGGTGTACTGCGGTGAGATGACGTATAAGACCGAAAATTACTCGCGTTTGGTACGGGGGGAGTCGGCGCGCCTGGCGCGCTTTGAGATGAGTGAGTTTCCCATACCGCAATACAAAGACAGCATTGCGTCTTTATACGATTTGCAGGAGCGGTCGCGGGAAGGGGAGATGAGATAGAGGCGGAGATGGGATTGGGGTTTTCTTAAAATAAAAATAAATCATAGATGGGAGAGGTGGGTGGCGTTTTCTA
>CAXGRO010000542.1:0-4263 GCA_964012055.1 uncultured bacterium | reverse complement strand
GGATTTTTGTAAGGTTGAAATTCGTAAGTGATTATTTATCAACAAGTTGAAAATTCCAATGTCTATTTGCCTAAGCCGTTATTTATCAATGACTTACAAAAAATGTCCACAGTATTGCTCTACGTCAGTCCGCAAATAAAAGATTGGGGCGTGTACGCGCCGGAAGAGGCCTACGCCAATCCGCGCATCGAACTGCTCATTATCCATCCGGACGATATGCGCACTATAAAGCGCAGTTTTGTGCGGGCGGTTAAAGGTATCTCTAGTCAGGAGGTGGAGTTCCGTTGGTTTAAAAAGAAGGGGGAGGAATGCTGGGCCACGGAGACTATAGGCCCCATTGTAGGCGAAGACGGACAAGTGCAGGCGGTGCAGATTATTATTCAGGACATAACCGAGCGCAAGCGGGCGGAAGAGGAAAGAGACGTGCTCGAAAAGCAGCTGCGCCAGCGGCAGAAAATGGAGGCCATGGGACAACTTACTGCTGGCATTGCTCACAATTTCAACAATATGCTCCAGGGCATTATGGGCAATATTCACTATGCGCTGAGCAAACCCGCCCAAGAGATCAGACCGCTTTTATTGGAGGCCAATGCCATCATCAGTCGGGCGGCCGAAATGGTGACCAACTCATGGTGGTGGCGCGTCGGGGCATCAAAAGTGAAGCGGAGCAGGTGCAAATCAACGACCTGGTGGACCACGCAGTGGAAATTTGTCGCCGCACCTTTGATCGCAAAATTCGCATTGTGGTGGAAACGCGTGGCAACCCGGTGGTCTTGGGCGATGCCAGTCAGTTGGAACAGACTTTTTTAAATTTTATGATCAACGCCCGCGACGCGCTGGAAGAGGCCAATGCGGCCGAGCCCACCATAGATGTGGGGAGAGAGAATATCGTGCTGTCGTCGCTGGAAGCGCAAGCGCACCCGGGCGGTGAGCCGGGGCCCTACGTGCTCATTGGTTTTCACGATAACGGCGTGGGCATGGATCCCGAAATCCAGGGCCATATCTACGAGCCGTTTTTCACCACCAAGGAAGTCGACAAGGGAACGAACGGGGTTGGGTTTGGCAACTAATTACGCCACGGTACAGGATCACCGCGGTTGGATTGAGTGCGACAGTCAGGTGGGGGTGGGCACTACGTTTTCGGTTTACTTGCCGGTAGTGGGGGGGCAGGAGGGCAATAGCGCCGCCAGCGAATTGCAAGCGGTTGAGGTTGCCGGCGGCAGCGAAACCATTCTGGCCGTCGACGATGAACCGCACATTCGCAATTACATTCGGCGCGTGTTAGAGGATGGGGGCTATACGGTGCTCTTGGCTAGCGATGGGCGCAAGGGGTTGGAGACCTACCGGCGCTATGGCGAGCAAATCGATCTGGTCTTGCTCGATTTATCCATGCCGGTGATGTCGGGGGTGGAAATGCTGGAAGAATTGCGCGCCGCACAGGCGCAGGTCAAGGTGGTCGTTTTTACTGGATATGCCACCGAAGTTTCGGACATGCAGGGAGTGAGACAGATAATCCGCAAACCGTTGCGCATGAACGAGCTGGCGCAGGTGGTGCGCGATGTATTGGATGAATAATATGGTAGATCATTGGGACAGATTGGAGCAGCGGTCGCTGGCCGATTACCGCATCATGCAGGTCAGGCAAGATACCAGCCGATCGCCGCGCACCGGGGAGGTGCACGACTTCTACGTCATGGAGATGGCCAATTGGATCAATGTGGTGCCCATTACGCCCCAGGGCAAAGTGGTGTTGATCCGCCAGTACCGGCACGGTACGCGCAACGTGGGGCTGGAAATTCCCGGGGGCGTAGCCGAGGGGGACGACGCGTCGTTGGCGCAGGCGGCCGCTCGCGAATTGGAGGAAGAGACGGGGTATGTCGCCGCCGATATGATTGAGTTGGGGCGCATTGCCCCCAACCCGGCGATACAGGACAATTATTGCCACAGCTTTTTGGCGTTGGGCGCTGAGCGGACCAGGGCGCAGGATTTGGATCCGGGGGAAGACATTGCGGTGGAGGAGGTGGCGTTGGAAGGCGTTGCCGCGCTGATTCAAACTGGGGAGATTCACCACTCGCTGGTGGTAGTGGCGTTTTATTGGCTGGAGCAGTACCGCCGGGTGCATCCCGAGCGTTTTAATTTCTCCTCTTACAAATAATAGAAGACGAGATAGGCGGCCAGCGACACCAGGACAACGAACACGGTCCTTATTGATGACGTAATCGCCGTAGAGCACGCGTATCTGGACGGTGAACGAGTTCGGCTGTATGGTTTAGCTGTCGTCTATCTTGCAGCGGTTGCGGAGAAGTCTGATATTATAGGGATGTATTTGCAGGATGCCTTTTTCCTCTGAAACGAGAGTGTAACAGTGTCAGAAGAATATCGCCTTCATCTGCTCGTGCCGCTGGGTCTCGCGGGCGTCTTCGTCGCCTCCCTGGTGGCGGCGTTCCGGAGCAACAGCAAGTGCATGCTCACCTACTCCCTGAAGCGATGAGCGAACCACCCTCCACGAACAAGCCCTGGCTCGAGCGCGGTTCGAGCACCACGCAGCTCTACCGGTTGCTGCTCGCACTCTGTCTCCTCCTGCTCGTCCCCGACGTCCTCCACCTGCTGCACGTGGGTTACCACAAGCACCTCCACTACAGCGCCGAAGGCTGGTTCGCTTTCTACGCCGTCTTCGGCTTCATCGCTTATTCCTTCATCGTCGGCGCTGGCTGGGTCTGGCGTCGCGTCGTCATGCGGGACGAGGACTACTACGAAGGAGGGGGAGGGGATGGCTGAGCACCTGCCTCCCGGTACGCTCCTGGTCGTCGGCGCCTTCCTCATCCCGCTGTTGCGCGGCGTTGGGCGCCAGGCCTGGCTGCTGATCCTGCCCTTCGCCAGCTTCGTCCACCTGCTGTCCTTCGACCACGGCAGCTACGGGCAGATTCTGCTGTTAGACTACGAACTGACCATGGTGCGGATCGACAAGCTGAGCCTGGTGTGGGGCTACATCTTCCACATTATGGCCATCCTCGGCGCACTCTACTCGATCCACGTCGAGGATGGTCTGCAGCATTTCACCGGGTTCATCTACGCCGGCTCGGCCATCGCCGGCGCTTTCGCCGCCGACCTGATCACCCTGTTCGTCTGCTGGGAGCTGACGGCGATCTCGTCCGTATTCCTGATCTGGGCGAGCCGCACCGAGCGCGCTATCTGCTCCGGCATGCGCTATCTCGTCATCCAGGTCGGCTCGGGGCTCATCCTGCTGGCCGGAGTCGCCATCCACTATTCCGATACTGGTTCCCTGGCTTTCGACCACCTGGGCACGCCCTTTGCGGGCGCGCTGGGGCCGACGCTTATCTTCATCGCCTTCGGCATCAAATGCGCCTTCCCCTTCCTGCACAACTGGCTGCAGGACGCCTACCCCGAGGCCACGCCGTCGGGCACCGTGCTGCTGTCGGCCTTCACCACGAAGCTGAGCGTCTATGCCCTGGCCCGCGGCTTCGCCGGCGTCGACATCCTGGTACCGATCGGCGTTGCCATGACCGCCTTCCCGGTGTTCTACGCCGTCATCGAGAACGATCTGCGCCGCGTCCTCGCCTATAGTCTGAACAACCAGCTCGGCTTCATGGTCGTCGGCGTCGGCGTCGGTACCGGTTTGGCCCTCAACGGCGCCGCCTCTCACGCCTTCGCCCACATCCTCTACAAGGCCCTGCTGTTCATGAGCATGGGTGCCATCCTGCAGCGCGTCGGCACCTGCAAGGCCTCCGAGCTCGGCATGCTCTATCGTTCGATGCCGATCACGACCTTGTTCTGTATCATCGGCGCCATGTCGATCTCGGCCTTCCCGCTGTTCTCGGGTTTTGTCACCAAGTCGATGACGCTGACGGCTGTCGCCGAGCAAGGCTGGAATGTGTCCTGGTTCGTGCTGCTGTTCGCCTCCGCCGGAGTGCTGCACCACTCCGGTATCAAGATCCCCTTCTACGGGTTCTTCGGGTATCGCGACGCTGGCCTGCGCGTTGAGGAGGCGCCGTGGAACATGCTCGTGTCGATGGGAATCACCGCTTTCCTGTGCGTCGCCATCGGCGTGTACCCGCAGCCGCTCTACGACATTCTGCCCTATGAGGTCGACTACGAGCCGTATACGGCAAGCCACGTCGTCACCCAGCTGCAGCTGCTGGTGTTCGCCCTGCTGGCCTTCGCCTTCCTGGCCCGCAAACACCTGGAGACACCGGAGCTGCGCAGCACGAACGTCGACACCGACGTCGTCTACCGGAAGTTGCT
>CAXGRO010000541.1:0-4263 GCA_964012055.1 uncultured bacterium | reverse complement strand
TGCTCTATTTGCTGTAAGATGACCTGAATTTTGGGACTGGCACTGACTATGCGATAGCGCTGGCCCAGTTCGGTTCGGTAAAACATATTGTCGCGGTCCAGAGCTTCGTTTTCGGCCTTCAAACGGGCGTTTTCGCGCAATACGTCGAGCATGCGCTCTACTTTTTCCATGCTCAATTCGAGTTTGTCTTCGACGTATAGGTCTTTCTCAATAAAATCGGCCGCCCCGTTTTGCACGGCGTCGACGGCGGCGTCAATACTACCCTTGCCGGTGAGAATAATGACGGGCAAATCGGGTTTGTGTTCTTTCACTTGTTTGAGAATGTCTATGCCGCTGGGTTCTCCTGCGCCAAAATCGAGGTCTAGGACCACCAGTTCAA
This sequence comes from uncultured bacterium, assembly GCA_964012055.1. Classification (GTDB taxonomy): domain Bacteria; phylum Latescibacterota; class UBA2968; order UBA8231; family UBA8231; genus CAXGRO01. Next base: position 3,884 of record CAXGRO010000541.1, on the reverse strand, counting down.
CACCGTCCCCATCCTGGGCCAGTTGCCGGACCAAGCGCGCACCCGACGAAAAGGCCGTAACCTCCTTGCCGCGAGCGCGCAATTGTTCAGCCAGCATTTCGCGAATCTCTTGCTGATCGTCGGCGATCAATACCGATTTTTTTTGTTTGACAATACTCATAATTTCTTAAATCGCTGTTTATAACAATACTGTGGACACTTTTTCGATTTTGAGCGGATTTTTGTAAGGTTGAAATTCGTAAGTGATTATTTATCAACAAGTTAAAAATTCCAACATCTGTTTACCTAAGCCATTATTTATCAATGACTTACAAAGAGTGCCCACAGTATTGTTATAAAGAGCCTCCCAAATACTCTTCCGGCCCGCCGGTATCAAAATTGACGGGCAGATCCAGGCGAAATACCGTGCCGTGCCCCACCCTGCTCTTTACCCTGAGCTCGCCGTGGTGGGCTCGCACTATGCGGCGGGCGATGCTCAATCCATACCCATTGCCCTTTTCTTTAGTGGTAAAACCAGGGTCAAAAATGTAGTCCAATTGTTCCGGCGCGATGCCTGGCCCATCGTCCTCCACTTCAATAAAAACCACGGCCTGTTCATCGTCGTAGCCCACGCCAATGACAATGCAGCCTCCCTTCTGGCCCAACGCATCTAACGCGTTGAGAGTGAGGTTGGTCACAGCCTCGCGTATCATGCGTTCGTCGGCCTCAATTTTGGGCAATCCCTCCTGTACCCGCACGGTGATTTGAGACGTATCTGCCTGCGTATTGACCGCTTCCACCACACGGCGCACCAACCTTACTGGCTCGGCAACAACGGGATGGACCTGTTCGGGTTTCATCGCACCCAAAAAACCGACCCATTCCTCGTAGAAGCGCTCCTGTTCTCGCCCCAAACCAGCTAGTTCGTCCTCCCACTCCACTTGGCCGCGCACTTTGCGTGCCAAACCGCGCAGGCGACTACCCATTAGGCTCATCAAATTTTTGAGTTGGTGCCCCTTGGTATAAAGCCCTTCGTATGCCTGTTCCCGGCCCATCTCCACCAATTCCTGGGTCAGCCTGGCCAATACCATTGGCGCACTGGAATCGAACTCTTCTATCAGGTGTTCGTATTCCTGAGAAAGTTCGGTGGGATTTATATGCTGGAAGAGCAAACAGGCCAAATTTGTATAGGGCGCGCGATAAGCCGGATCGAGTTGAATAGCGACCTTAAACTCTCCCAAGGCACCCAGCACCTGACCACTCTGCATTAACAAGAGTCCCAGGCTGTTGTGCCCCACCGCCGACAGCGGGTTGAGCGACAGGCCGCGCCGGTATACTTGGACGGCTTCATCTCGCGTTTCACTATCTTCGCTATGCAGCCCTCCCAGGGCAAAACAAACGCGGTCAATTCCGGCGTAGTCTTCGCCTAGTTCTACGGCGGCGAGAATGGCCTCAAAATGTTCTACAGCCTGTTGGCGCGCCCGCCGTCGACTCGGCGCTTGTCGCACACATATAAGCCCGAGTTGAAAGCGGGATTCCAAGTGCCCAGAACTGGCTGCTTCAGTAAAGGCGTCAACGGCCTGTTGAAACTGGCCGTTTTGCAAACTGCAAAGCCCAATTTTGTAGGCGATATCTTTCGCTTCTGGGGCCAATCCCAAACACGTATCAAACGCTTCGGCCGCCTCCTCCCAACGCTCGAGTCGGTATAATACAATGCCCAGGTCGTGCCAGGCCCCGGCATGAGACGGATCACTCTGGGTTGCCGCTTTGAAATGGTCTGCCGCATCAGTTAAGCGCCGCTCTTCCAAAACCCGCTTACCCTCCCGGCTGTGCGCCGCCGCGTCCGAATTGGCGGAATCGGGGAATTCTCCTGCGTCAATAGCCAGGCCACTTTGTTGGAAAGCTGAATCCTCTACCATCCCTCGCCCTTTTTTATTTTACTCACCCTTTTGCAGCTACTCCCGCTCTTGTTTTTCCTGCCGAACCAATTTGTCGTCTATCGCCGGAACGACGTCTTGTATGTCGTTGAGTCGGCGTTCTAAAATGCCTAATCGCTCTTCTAAACGCTCGCCCATATCCGGCACTATGGACTGGCGCTTGTTGCGCGATTTTATATGCGCGTGCAGGGTTGAGGCGCAAACAATCAGCGCAATGCCAAAGAAAAAACCAAATGCATCCATAGTCCCTATACCCCCTGGCGCTCTTCATCCCATCTGTCAAACTTCTCACTCAAAGCGATCGTCACGTCCTGTACGTCCGTCATGCGCTGCTCCAAGCGGTCTAGCCGCTTATACAACACTTCCATATCGTCGTCATCTACTTTGGAGTGTTTTACATTTGGATATCCTTTGCGGGCGCGAATACTAAAATAATTGACTAAGCCACTGCACAAAATTATAAGACAAACCCCAAGCATGACTTCAAACATCCAAACCATGATATCCTCCGAGTGAAATCATTTCAATCGTTAAATTACTTGCATATGGCGCCCACCCGCCCTCCTGAGTGGAAAACATTTAGTTCGATATTATGCCGAGTCCACTCCCCGACTCCAGTGTTTCTCGTGGGCATAAAGTATTTCGGGAAAGCAATATACTACCAGACCCGAATCCGTCACTTCGATCTCCACATATCCCCCGTCGGCCATTCGTTTGAGAACCTCTTCGACTTCTTCCACCGTCAGACCGGTATCCGCTGCCGCCTCAACCACCGTCAGCCGGCCGCCGCGCTCCTGTGCCAGACGGACTATGCGGTTTTGCTGCCTGCGGTAGCGCACCATTTGCGCCGCTTCGTCGAGTTTCTTCGACAAAATCCACAAAAGGGCGCCCAGTATCACCAGGGTCACGCCAACCGAAAATAGGTCCATCCCCTGCTGGTACTCAATCCGGTCGATAAGACCAAAAATCATCAAACCGCCCCCCACCGGCACCAGCGGCACGGCCCAAGTCTTGAGGAAGAGTGCGCCCAAGCGCTTCATACCGCCCTCCATGTAGTTTCCGGCTCTAGATTGCAAATTTTTCATAACCTTCTCGATACTCAAAACAATAATCGCAGAACGCGTCTGCGCCCTGCGATCATATTTATTTATTACCCGGCTTTCTTTTCGTCCTTTAGACGCGATTTTAGCGCCGCCAACTCATCTTCCACCTCCTTGTCGCGCTCCAACACCTGCATTTCTTTCTCTATACTGGCCATTTCGCCCTGAATCTCGGTGTGAGCTTCGGCTTCGGCTTCGGCGCTTTCTATGCGCTGCTCAAAACGCTCAAAACTAGAGAAGGCATCCGCTCCCAGCCCAGAAATGCTCTGGGCTAGGCGCTTGCGGGCCTCGGCCGCCCGGTGTCGAGCCACCAGAGTGCCCTCGCGGGTGCGGGCTTCTTCAAGTTTGGTCTTGAGTTCGCGCAATTGATCGCGCAACTGCTCGGCAGTCTGGCGACTTTCATCGAGAGCGGGCTTGAGATCTTCGGCCGCTTTGGCAAATACTGTTTTGCGTTCCAGGGCGCGCCGCGCCAGATCGTCCTCGCCGTTTTCCACGGCCTTTTCGGCCTTATTCTGCCACGCATCTGCCTGGCCGGCCTTCTCATTGTATTGTCTCTCTAGGCGCTTTTGATTGGCGACCGCCGTGCCCACCGACGCCGTGGCTTTATTGACGGCCTCCTCCATTTCGCGGATCATCTGGCGAATCATCTTTTCGGGTTCTTCGGCCCGATCTAATAATTCGTTGATGTTTGACTTTAAGATATCAGCCATGCGTGAAAACATTCCTTTGGCCATGACATTACTCCTTATTTTACATTCTTAACTTCGCTCGCCTTATATGAATGCAATTGCAGTGCCAGTCTGTGACACCCTTCTCCACTGACAACGTATATTATTCCACAACAATAAGATAAATCACTTATTTATAT
>CAXGRO010000540.1:0-4277 GCA_964012055.1 uncultured bacterium | reverse complement strand
TCTCATCGATCTGGAGCATCACACCGGCTACGCGTTGTCCGTGCAACAAACGCCGTCCCCCTGCTCAAAGAAGAAGAAGGTCACCTCTGCGCTCTGCAGGCGGGCGACAAGATCAAAGTGCGCTTCTGGCGCGCCGCAGACACCGAATACCGCTTTCGCACCGAAATCCTCGAAGCCGTCCCCGAAGTCACAAGCATCGCCATCAAACACGCAGAAAATCTGGAGCGCGTCCAAAAGCGCGACTTCTTCCGCCTCCACGTCGGTTTCGACCTGACCCTATATCGCCACGACGCAACCCCCGAAAAAACCCTTGACCAAATTGAGGGAGAAATGCCCGACCCCATGCCCGTGCAGGTGGTCGACATCAGCGGCGGCGGGCTCGCCGTCTTGACGCGCCAGAAGTTACCCGAAGACGCGGTACTGGAAATAGGCCCCGACGAAGACCTTCCCTTCCCCCTGGCCGGCCTGCGCTGCCTTGTGGTCAAGCAAGCGCCCGACCGCAAGGGCGGCTACCGCGCCAATTTGGAGTACGTCGACCCGCCGGCCAAACGGCAAAACGAGATCGTCCGCCGCATTTACCAACAGCAAATCCTCAACGCCGCGGGCTAAAAGCCTGCCCTTCGCAAAACGCCTAGGCGGGCAGAGCGCTGTAGTTGACCTGGACTACCTTAGCCCCAGCATAGCGCTGAACTCGGGGCAAAGAGAATTTCGCAGTAGTGAATAAACATCTACCGTCAGATGCCACAATCTCGTATTATTAATGATCCGTGACCTCTCCATTTCCTCAGAAAGTATTAGCCAAGCCAATGCCCTCATTAGAACGAGCATCTGTAATAGCAATTGCGCTCACGCTATTTGCCGCCGCAGAAGGAACGGCGTACAACGTCTACCGCCTGGGGGGCCAAGACGGCAATCCGTGGTCCGCAGCCCTGTCCTTTGAACCCGGAGAATACCTAGTCATCGGCCCAAACGGTCAACTCGAAGACCGCATCCAGGTCAACACCCCGTCCGACATCCCCACCTGGCGCGACACCCTGGCGGTTTTTGTCGACAGCACCGGCGGCACCTGGCTGCGCCCCTTTTGGCTGCCCGACACCCTGAACATAGCGCAGGACGGCATACGCAATCAGGTGCCCAGAGGGCTCTCCGACAACATCGTGGTGGGCGGCACCAACCACACCACGGGCGTCATCGAGCGCATTACGGCCATGTACGACACCGATCTGACCACCGCCGCCTTCTTTAAAGCCACCAACACGGACGACCCGGAAATCATCACCGGATTTATTGTCCAAAATCTCATCATCGACCTGGGGGCCGACTACCCCATCAACCGCATCCGCTTCTTCCCGCGCCTGGGCAAAAACCACCCCAATATCGATCAAATTTTGGACGAAATGGAGGCGCCCAAGATCAGCAAAGAAAATCTGGGCGAGAAAGATTTTTCTGAAAATTTTGTGCCTTGGTTTGAACTGAGTGGCGCCAACAGTGCGCTAAATTTCGCCGCCTCTAAAGACTGGAGCACGGCCGAAAACCCCTGGTTCCGCAGCATCAACCCGCGCGTTGTTGATTCGGCAAACGACCCGCGCCTCACCATCCTCCACCGCGACCGCGAAAACCTCGACATCGTGGTGGAGGCCCACTTCCCACTACAACACTTCCAGTGGATCGCGATGCGCCCGCTCAACCCCGACAAAAATTGGGAAATCGCCGAGTTCCAGGTTTTTGGCGAGGGCTACGTGCCGCGCGCCGTCTACACCACCGCGGTGCTCGACTTTGGCAGCGAGATGGCCTGGGGCAAAATCCGCTGGCACGGCCAACGCGATGCAAATGCCAAAATCCTCATCCGCACTCGCACCGGCAGCGACCCCAATCCCGACCTCTACTGGCTGCCCAGCAACCTGGCTGGCGAGTCGCGCCAAATCACCCGCAGCGAGTACGACCGCGGCAACATCAAAACGCGCTTTATTACGCTGGACGAGGAAAACTGGAGTTTCTGGTCGTCGCCCTACCCCTGGGCCGCCGGCCTACGCGACACCTCTTTGGCGGCCTCGGATTGGCAAGACGGCACGGCGATCTTGTCGCCGGGGCCGTCCCGTTATATGCAAATACAATTGGTGGTGCTATCGACGGTAGACCACAGCGTGGAATTGCAAGAATTAGAGATCCAATTCGCACCGCCGGCGGCGCTGCGGGCGGTGGCCGAAATTTGGCCGCTGGACGTGCCGCGCACCCAAAGCACTTCGTTCACCTACAGCGTGCGCCCCACCCTGGACGGCGACCAGGGTTTTGACCGACTGGAAATTTTCACCCTGACCCGCGCCGACACCGTGCGCTCGGTGCGGGTGGACGGCGTCGAGCACGTCCTCCAACAACCCCCCCAAATTCTCGACGACCGCATAGTCGTCTCCTTCCCCAAACTACGCGGCCAGGCCGACACTTTTAAACTGATCGAGGTGGAGTTCGATGCCCATGTGGTGCGCTACGGCACCACTTTCCAGGGTTGGGTTTACGACAGCGACGCCAACGAGGTCAAGCAATTGATAGAAGCCGGCGACGCCACCGCCGATTTTCCCGGCGACGCCCTGGGCGTGCGCACTATTGGCCTGGGCGCCGATTTAATTGCGGCGGTGGAGGTGGCGCCCAACCCATTTACGCCCAACGGCGACGGCGTCAACGACCAGGCGCGTTTTAAGTTTCAACTGCACGAGATATCCACCCCGCGCGCCCTCACAGTGACCATCTACGACCTGGCGGGAAAACAGGTGCGACAACTCAACCAACAGGTCGTCGTGCGCGGCCTCTTTGGCGACCGGCCCGACGACCCGGCCTGGGACGGCATGGACGCCCGGGGCAATGTGGTGGCCCCGGGCATTTACTTGTACCGCATTTCCCTGGACGCAGACAAAGGGGAAGAAGAACGCGTTGGAACACTCTCGGTGGCCTATTAAACTGCCCCGCCGCAAAATAACCGGACCTAATTTATAGATCTTGGCCGCAGCCCAAACGCCCTTTAACACTCGCTTCTTTACCGCCCTCCTGGCCGGCTTAGATAAAAGCCGGGAAGCCCTGCCGCATATCACTCGCGCCGCCGAAACCGTGGCCGCGCGCCTGCTCGCCGGCAGCGAACTCTACATCGCCTCCGCCCGCCCCGATTTCATTTCCGAAGGCTACATCCGCTCCGGCGGCCTGATGTTGCTCAAAGAATGGCGCGCCGAACTCGAATTGGCGAAGCCCGACACCGTCCTCTTCGGCACCACTCATCCAAACGCCGACCGCGCCCTTGTCCAGCGGCTGCAACAGCGAGGCGCCCACCTCGTAGGCCCGGGCCCGTCGCTGGCTGACGACTGCGAATACGCAAATTTTTTTGACGAATACATTCCAGCCACTCCGCCGCTGCCGTCCGAGGTCCTCGGTCCTTTCGCCGGGGAGCCGTACCCGCTGCTGTCGCTCCACAACCTCGTTCTCTTGTGGGCCCTTACCGGCGAGTTGGTCGCCGCCCTCACGCGCCGGGGTGCCATGCCGACAATGTATCAGAGCGTACTGGTCCCCGGAGCGCGGCAGCGCAATCAGGCGCGTAGCGGTCACCACTTTGAACAACAACACAGCGTGCCCGCCATTGCTCCGGGCCAACTGGCGACAGCGTATATAGACGCCCTGAGCGCTTGCCTCGATTCTCTACTTGAAACGCAGACTGCCGCCATCGCCCAAGTGACCCGGGCCGCTGTCGACACCCTCGACAGCGGTCGCAACGTCCACGCTTTCCTCATCTCGCACTTCCCCATCCTCCAGGCCGGCGCCCCAGGTGACCCGGGTTTTATGCAACGCCTCGAACACATCAGCGCAGAATCCCCCTCCGACGCCGAATTAGAGGCTAAACTGCAATCGGGCGACCTCTTATTCTTCTTGGGCTATTACAACCGCCCCGCCACCGCTTACCAGGTCGCCCGTCGCGCCGGCGCCCGCATCGCCGAGATCATTACCGGCACTGCAACCGCCACGGGTCCGTCACCCGACTACGTCATCCACCCCCAATGGCCTTTTGGCGATTCACTGGTGCAGGTCCCCGGTTACGACATCGCCATTCTGCCCAGTTCGGGCATTGTCCAGGCCGCCATCTACTGGGCCGTAGTGGGCGAAATGGCAGAGCTACTCAAATAAACTCGACATTTCAAATCGCGCAGCAGTGGTCCCTTGTTACTATTGTAACGTGATGTGTGATTTTTTTAGGAATGGCGATCCCTCACCTATCTTTTTTGTGCGACCAAAAGAGATAG
>CAXGRO010000539.1:0-4280 GCA_964012055.1 uncultured bacterium | reverse complement strand
GCCACCGTGCCGTAGAGGCCGTCGAAGCCGCGGTGCCAGAAGTAGTGCTTGGGCAAGAGGATGTCACAAATTTCATCCCAGGCCAAGAAGTCGAGGCCGGTCATTCCCGAAAACACCGCCGAGCGCAGGCCGTTGCCCAACAACAGGCGGCGCGGCAATTTGTCGAGTTCGGCGCGCACGGCGCGGCCGGTGTCGATGCCGTCCTGGCGGCGCCAGCGCAGCCAGTAGAGGGCGTCTTCGTTGATGTCGAAGAGATTCATCTCGGCCAGTACGCCGCCGGTGCCGTAGTAGTGTACCGCCGCCGGCGTTAGATTGCGAAAGCGGTCGCGCAGGTGCTGCATGCCTTTTTCGAGGCGGTCGGCGTCGTAGCCGCGCAGGCGGGCCTGCTCTTTGATATTGTCGGGGATGTCGCGGAAGACCTGGTTGCCGTGGTGGTATTGCAACTCGTAGGCCGACTCGGTGAAACCGTCAACGATGCCGCCGTCTACCTGGGGGAAGGCGGAAAAAATATCTTCCCAGGAAGCGGCCATTTGCACGGCGCCGTAGGGGTCTTCTTCGCGGGGCAGACCCTGGACCTGTACGGCGCCGGTGGACGGACTGAAAATGGTGACGGTCCAGCCGCGTTTTTTGGCGTCGTCGAGCATGGCGTGCAGGCGCTTTTCTTTTTCTGGTTGAGGCTGCACATCGGCGGCTTCGGCGCGCATGCCGCGGTCGCGGTAGGGCTGCAAATTGGCCGGCAGGCATGGGACTTTGAAATTGCTTGAGTGTGATGGCGTTGGCACATGGCCCATATGCAAATTGGCCGGCAGGCATGGGACTTTGAAATTGCCCTCTGCGTCGGCAAAATTCAGGCGGCCGAACACCAGGCCGTTGATGCCGCCTTCTTCCCAGGCGTCAAAAACGCGCGGGTAGTCGTCGATGACCGGCTCGAGGGGTTGGCCGATGCGAATCCAGGCTTCGAGGGACATGGGAACCTTTCTGAAAGAATGAGCGGAGTAGGTGGCCTGAATTATATAGGGAAATAGATTGGGGGAGGCAATAAAAAAGGCCGCACCCACCAGGGATGCGGCCACAAGGCGTGCGAACGTTGGGCTATTTCTTCATTTGCGATTTGACTTTACCCCAGGTCTGATCTTCGACGGCGCTGGGCGGGTTGTCGTTGTTGAGGAGGGGGGCTTCGAGAGAAGCGCCGTCCCCATCGCCCTGGCCGTGGCGCGCCTCTTTTAACCTGGCGCGAATGGCGTTGAGTTGTTCGAGTTGGTCGGCGGTGAGAATGGCCTCAAAGGCGGTGCGGCGGGCCTCGGCCATTTCCTGGCGCTGCTCGGCGGTGGGGCGTTGGCCGGCTTCGTGCAGTGCTTTGAGCTGCTGGCGATTTTCTTGGCGCAATTCGCGCAGCTGGGCCTTTTGCTCATCGCTCAGGTCGAGGGCGTTGAGGATGCGGGCGCGGCGTTGGTGGTGGCGCTTGCGGTCATTGGGGCCCATATCGCCGTCGCCGTTGGCCTCGCGCTGTTCTTTTATGTGCTGGTGGGCGCGCTCGACGAGCGCTTGCTGTTCTTGGGTGAGAATCTGGTTGCGGGCGTCGCGGTGGGTCTGGCGCAGGGTGTGGACCTGTTCGCGGGCGTCTTGCCGCTTCAGTTCGCCGGCCTGGACCTGGGCGCGCAGCGCCTGGAGTTGTTGGCGGAAATCGACGCGCAGTTGCTGGAGTTGCGTTTTTTGCTCGACGCTCAGGTTGAGGGCGTCGTGCAGGCGTTGGCGCAGATTGCGCTCGACGCGCTCGCCGGCCTGGGCCGTGCCCAGGGCCAGCAGGAAGACAGTTAGTGGTATAAAGAGACGGGGCTGCATAGAAATATCTCCTGGTAAATCGTCTAAGTAGATGGTACAGGCCTGTGCGTTTCTACTTAGACCATCTGGAGTAGCGCGGCGTTTAAAACGCCCAGAAAAAAATAAACGCTCAGGCGTATTCGACGATGTCGGTGGGCAGGCAGCGCAGGTCGCGGCAGAGGTTGGACAGGGTGTAGGGATCGAGTCCCTTGGCACCCCGTTCGAGGACCTTTTTTATTTGCTGGTAGGTGACCAACTCCATGTCGGGCTTGAGCTCTTCCAGCCGATCTGCCAGTTCCTGTGTTTTAAAGCGGACGGCCATAAATCATATGTCTTCGGCCAGCGGCCTGAGCGCCTGAGAGCGCGAGGCGTGGCGCAGTTTGGTGAGGGCGCTCTCTTTGATCTGGCGCACCCGCTCGCGCGTGACGCCTATTTGGTGGCCAATGCGGTCAAGGGTGAGGGCTTCGTTGCCGTCGAGGCCAAAGTAGCGGCGGATGACGTGCTGTTCGCGGTCGCTGAGGCCGGAGAGCACGGAGTCGACCTGGTTTTTGGCGGACTGGCGCAAGAGGTCGGCGTCGGGCGATTCTTCGCTTTCGTCGATGAGGATGTTGAGCAGGTTGCGCTTGTCGTCTTCTTCAAAGGTTTCGTCGAGCGAGCGCACCGAGCGGGCGCTGAGCATGGTGTCGAGCACTTCGTCGGCCGGCACGTCGAGTTCGGCGGCGATTTCGTTGACGTCGGGGTCGCCCTCGCGGCCCTGGCCCAGGCGGCGGGAGACGTCGGCGATTTCTTTGAGCAGGCTGAGTTTGTTGAGCGGCAGGCGCACGGTGCGCACGTGTTCGGCCAGGGTTTGCAAAATGGACTGGCGTATCCACCACACGGCGTAGGAAATAAATTTATAGCCCTTTTCGCCGTCGAAGCGCTCGGCGGCGGTCAGCAGCCCCACGTTGCCGGCGCTGATTAAATCGGAGAGGGAGAGGCCGCGGTTCTGGTAGTTTTTGGCGACGTCTACGACAAAGCGCAAATTGGCCTGTACCAACTCGTTGCGCGCTTTCATATCGCCGTCTTTGATGAGCTCGGCCAGCTCTACCTCGCGCTCGCGGCTGAGGGGAGTGGAGCTGGCGATGTCGTTGAAGTAGAGGCTAACTGTGTTTTCCCTATCCCTTGCTGTTCCCTGCATGACGCTCACCTGTGGGGTTTTGTGGAGCAGTGGTAGTTGGGGAAGAGCCGTTGCTCAAGCGGCTATCAACTCCTCCTCGATTGTTTCTAGAAGTTCCTCTGTGGCAAAGGGTTTTACAAATGTGTGCCGGGCCCCAAGCTGGCGCGCCTGGGGCAGGGTGTCGACGTTTTCGCCGGAGAGGGCGATAAATTTAAAACCGGGGAATTCGCTTTTTAATTTTTGGACGGTTTGACAGCCGTCGTGGCGCTGGGTGACCAGGTCGGTGATGACCAGGTCGGAAGGGTTTTCGCGGTAGCGGTTGATGCCTTCTGGGCCGCTGTGGGCCACACTGACTTGGTAGCCAATCTGCCCCAGGAGATGGGCCAGCGCCTTGGTGAAGGAAAGATCGTCGTCTATGATGAGAATGCTTTTCAAGAAGAGGACCCTGTGTAGATTGCCTACGTATCTCATAATACAGAACCTACCGGACCGCGTCAAGTATTTGCTGCTGTGCAGGGGTAAAATTGCTTTTGCAAGCACCCGCAACCGGGCGAATGGGGGTTGGCGAAGGCCAAAAAGAGATAAACGGCGGGCGGTTGAGGCGGCCTCAGGCGCGGTACACTTTGACGCCGGCCTGGTTGTCTTCCGGTTGGGTGAGCAGGCGGCGGCGTAAGAAGTACGACACCTTGCGGCGGCCTTCCTTGGGGTCGCTGACTGCGTACATGTCGGTGATGAGAATGCGCTCGATGGCGTCCTGCACTTTGGGGGGCACGCCGCGGTCGCCCACCTCTACGCCGATGCTTTCGAGGAAGAAGGCGGTGCGGCCGTCTTCGACCATTTTGCGGATCATCTCGACCGCTTCTTCCTGGGCCTGGGCGTCCTGGCCGGTGCGCGATTGCACGTCGCGGAAAAAGCGGGTTACGGCGTTTTTGATGCCCAGCGACAGGTAGGTGCCCGGGTAGGTGTCGTTGACCATGGCGATCATCTCGCGCATGAGCGCTTTGACCGTGTCGTTGGGGCGCACGTGGAGCAACTTGCGGAACTCCATCTCCATGGCCTCCTGAAACTGGTCGTTGGTAATGAGGATATCGCCGCGCTGCAAGCGGCGGTCGATGCGGCGCCACAGGTGGATCTTGAGCTGTTGCGTCATCAAGGGGTGGTCGTCGGTTTTGGCTGATTTTTGCTCGAGGGTCATGGCTGAATCTGGTCAACGGCGTTTTGGCAATATTTGACTATAAAATAAACAAGCTTTTTTCAATACTGTGGACACTTTTTCGATTTTGAGCGGATTTTTGTAAGGTTG
>CAXGRO010000538.1:0-4289 GCA_964012055.1 uncultured bacterium | reverse complement strand
ACCCTACCTCCGTTATACGAACCACCCTAAAAAACTCTCGATAGAGGAGTACAACCATCGTGACCGATAAATCCCCCCCTGTAGACGAGACCACCCCTTCACTCGATTTCATCCGCCAAGCCGTAAGCGAAGACCTGCAAAACGGTCGCTGGAACACCCCCGTCAAAACTCGCTTCCCCCCCGAACCCAACGGCTACCTACACCTGGGCCACGCCAAAGCCATCTGCATTGACTTTGGCGTCGCAGAAGACTTTGGCGGCACCTGCAACCTGCGCTTTGACGACACCAACCCGGTAAAGGAAGAACAGGAATTCGTCGACGCCATCAAAGAAGACATCCGCTGGCTCGGATTCGATTGGGAGGATAGGGAATTCTACGCCTCGGATTATTTTGACCAGCTCTACGAGTGGGCCGTCGAATTGATCAAAAAAGGGTTGGCTTACGTCGACGACCAGAGCCAGGACGAAATTCGCGCCAACCGCGGCACTCTGACCGAACCGGGCGTCGAGAGCCCCTACCGCGAGCGCCCGGTCGAAGAAAATATGGACTTGTTCGAGCGCATGAAGAGTGGCGAGTTTGGCGATGGGGAGCGGGTGCTGCGGGCCAAAATCGACATGGCCTCACCCAACATCAATTTGCGCGACCCGACCATGTACCGCATACGCCACGTAGAGCACCAGCACACCGGCGACAAGTGGTGCATCTACCCCATGTACGATTGGGCTCACGGGCAGGGCGATTCCATCGAGGGGGTGACCCATTCGCTGTGCGATTTGGACTACGAGATCCACCGGCCGCTCTACGAGTGGTTCATTGAACAATTGGGCATCTTTCCGTCGCGACAGATCGAGTTCGCGCGCGGCAACATCACCTATATGATCACTTCCAAACGGCGGCTCATGCAGTTGGTCGAAGGCGGCTATGTGAGCGGTTGGGACGATCCGCGCATGCCGACGCTGTGCGGCTTGCGGCGGCGCGGCTACACGCCGCAGGCCATCCGCCAGTTTTGGAAAGACGTGGGGGTAGCCAAGCGCGAAAACAACGTCGATATCGCCAAGCTCGAAAGTTGTTTGCGCGATCACCTAAACAAAGTGGCGCCGCGCCGCATGGGCGTGTTAAACCCGCTCAAGGTGGTCATCGAAAACTATCCAGAAGGGCAGGTCGAGGACTTGGAGGCGATCAACAACCCGGAGGATGAGAGCGCCGGCCGGCGCGCCGTATCCTTTGGTCGCGAAATCTATATCGAACGCGACGACTTTATGGAAGACCCGCCCAAGAAATTCTTCCGCTTGGCGCCCGGCCGCGAGGTGCGGCTGCGCTACGCCTACTTTGTGACGTGCACCGACGTGATTAAGGACGAGAGCGGCGAGGTGGTCGAGTTGCGCTGTACCTACGACCCGGCGACGCGCGGCGGCGACGCGCCGGACGGGCGCAAGGTGAAGGGCACGTTACACTGGGTTGCGGCGGAGACGGCAGTGGAGGCCGAAGTGCGGCTCTACGACCGGCTTTTTAAAGTCCCCGAGCCGGGCAAGGGCGGCGATTTTATCGACGACCTCAACCCCGACTCGCTCGCCGTGCTCAAACCCTGTTATCTGGAGCCGAGTTTGGCACAGGCCGAAGCCGGCATCACCTACCAATTTGAGCGCCTGGGGTACTTCTGTGTCGATGGGCCTGATTCGGCGCCGGGTCAATTTATTTTTAATCGGGCGGTGGGGCTTAGGGATTCGTGGGCTCGCAGTGAAAAAAAATAGACGGCGATTTATATTTACCAATATTCAGAAACATGTCCTGTCGGATTCTAACGAGTGCGCAGAGCGGTTGTCTGGCAGTGCTGTCTTAGATCTTTGGGGCTATGGCCGTTGGCAATACACTAATTTCTTCAAAGGAGGACGAGATGAAACGGTTCGTATTGAGTCTCTTGCTGCCATTGTTGGGACTTAGTGCGGTATGGGGCCAGGATGACCTGATTGGCGTGTGGGAAATGGAGGAGATCGACAGCGAAGGCTTTTCATATCTCTATGTCTACGAGTTTCGCGAGGACGGCGTTTTTATCCAAAATGAATACTACGAGTCCGATGAAGCCGGTGTATACGATCTGGAATGCGTTTATGCTTTTCCCTATGAGGTCGACGGCAATGTCATAACCGTAGGTGAGGGATTGAATTGGTTTTTTGATGTGGTGACGGGCGAGTTTGAACCCTACGAAGATTTTGCCGAAGAAACCGAGGAGGTTGTTGTCGAATACGATGTTACCGATGGCGAATTGACGCTGGTGCTCAGCGAAGAGGACCTCGTTGCCGCCACGCTGGATCTCGCCTACTACGATCTTGAACTGGACCTGGAAGAGGACTTGGGCCTGGCCATATCCGATCCGGAGGACGCCGACCAATTGGATTTGAGCAGCGAGGAAATAGACGCCCTCTTGGAAGAGATTTTCCTGCTCACTTTTATCGAACAGATGGAGTTCGCCCTGGACCTCGATCTGCTCGATCTGGTAGAAGTCGAGATCGACGAAGACCTCGAGCTAGATGAAGCCATCGTTCTCTTGATCGAAGCGGCGATCGTGATCACAGTGGAGGAAATGCTGGAGGAGGAATTGGGCATCGAAATTAGCGACGATTTGGAAATTGATCTGGATGCGCCCGAAACGGCAGAGGATTTTGTCTTCAGCCTGGCAGAAGAGGCGGAACTGGAGGTAGATCCAGAAGATATAGAACTCGAAGAACTTAACGAGAGCTTCGACGCTCTATATCTCGCTTTGGAGGAGTTGGACGCAGCACTGGAGACGATTGGCGAGACCGCGTTGGAGGCCAGCGACCTGGGCACGGTAATGCCCGATAATTTCATCCTGCCCAACGGCATGACCGCAGTAGAGGAGACCAGTTGGGGGCAGCTCAAAGAGGACATGGCGTGGCGCTGAGCATTTTTGTTGCAGCTAAAAAAGGGGCCTTAGAAAAAATCTGAGGCCCCTTTTTGCGTTTACTTATTCCATTCCTTCTCCAATTTGCTCATTTTCTTTTTTGACAGGTCGCCGAGCACCTCCATAGCGTCGCGCAGGCGCTGGCGGGTGAGGTCGAGGCCGAGCAGTTCCAGCGATTCGAAAAGCGGCGGGCCGACGCGCTGGCCGGTGAGGGCGGCGGTGAGCGGCACGGTGATGTCGCGCACCGGCCAATCCCAAAATTCGGCGACGCGGCGGACGGTGGTTTCGATGGCCTCCTTGTCCCAGGGCGCGGTCGTCTCAAAAGCCCACAGCGCCGTTTGCAGCATTTGCACCACGTCGTCGCCCTCGCGCTTTTTGGGTACCAGGTCTTCAGCGGCGGGTTCGGCCTTGCGGGAGAGGAAGAAGGCGACCTTGGCGGCAAAATCGCCCAGGGTTTCCATGCGCGGCTGCAGCAGCGGGATCATGGCGCCGATGTAGTCGTCGTTGAGCAGCCACTTTTTCATTTCCGCCAGCAGCTCGGCGGGGTCGAGGTCTTCGCGGATGTAACGGCCGTTGAGCCAGTCGAGCTTTTCCATATCGAAGATGGAACCGCCCAGGTTGATGTGGGCAAAGTCAAAGTGCTCGACAAATTGCTCAAAGGAGAATTTTTCCTCGTCGCCCTCTAAGGGGGGGTAGGCCATGCGCGCCAGGTAGTTGAGCAGCGCCCGGGGCAGGTAGCCGGCGCGCCGGTAGTAGTCGATGGAAGTGGGGTTGCGGCGCTTGGACATTTTGCTGCCGTCGGGGTTGAGTAAGAGCGGCAGGTGCGCGTACACCGGCGGCTCCCAGCCAAAGTACTCGTAGAGCAGCAGGTGCTTGGGGGTAGAGGGGATCCACTCCTCGCCGCGAATGACGTGGGTGATGCCCATGAGCCGGTCGTCCACCACCACGGCCAGGTGGTAGGTGGGAAAGCCGTCGGTTTTGAGGAGGATCTGGTCGTCGATGGTGGCGTAGTCGAATTCAATGGGGTCGCGCAGGGTGTCTTTGACTATGCAGCTGCCGGCGTCGGGCACTTTCATGCGGACGACGTGGGGGGTGCCGTTGGCCAGATTGCTTTCGACGGCGTCGGCGGGCAGGTGGAGGCAGTGGCCGTCGTAGCCACTGGGCTGTTTATTGCGGTTTTGCTCGGCGCGCAGCTCGGCCAGGCGCTCGGGGGTGCAAAAGCAGTGGTAGGCGTGCCCGGCGTCGACCAGTTGGCGCGCGTGCTGCTGGTAGATGTCGAGGCGCTCGCTTTGGCGGTAGGGGCCGCAGGGGCCGCCCACGTCGGGCCCCTCGTCCCAGTTGAGGCCGAGCCAGCGCAAGGCTTCGATGA
>CAXGRO010000537.1:0-4294 GCA_964012055.1 uncultured bacterium | reverse complement strand
CTGCGCCGCAGGATTGCGGCGCAGGGGGTAATGCCTCAGAGCGGCCCATGGATGGGCCGCGAGAATGAGCGAGAGGCCTCGTCCCCCGAGGATCGTCCATAAACCACAAGAAAAACGCAGTCCTTCTCCGGAGAAATAATAATGTTAGGCGAAATCAGAAACCCCCAAGGCGAACTCCTCGACTACACCCTCCACCCCGGCACTCCCGGCAACCAAAACATCGTCGTCATCGGCCACGGCGTCACCGGCAATAAAGACCGGCCCTTTGTCGTCGCTCTGGCCGAAGGACTTGCCCAAGCCGGCGTCACCGCCCTCAGATTTTCGTTTTCGGGCAACGGCGACTCCGAAGGCGTCTTTACCGATTCCACCATATCCAAAGAAGTGGAAGACCTGGGTGCTGTGCTCGACGCCCTCACCAACTACACCGTTTGCTACGTCGGCCACAGCATGGGCGGCGCCGTGGGCGTTACGCGCGTCAGCAACGACCCCCGTATCAAATATCTGGTGTCGCTGGCCGGTATGGTGCACACCGCCAAATTTGCCCGGGTGGAATTTGGCGACGCCACCCCCGACGAGGGGTTTATGTGGGACGAAGAAGACTGCCCGCTGTCGCAGAAGTATGTCGACGACATGAACCAGATCGACACAGTCGTGGAACTCGGCGTCCAGGTACGGGTGCCCTGGTTGCTGGTGCACGGCAATGAAGACGACGTGGTGCCCCTGGAGGAATCGCACGACATCGTCGCCAAAGCCAACGACCCCCACGAACTATTTGTCATCGACGGCGCCGATCACGTTTTTAGCGACCACGCCGAGGCGATGGTGGAAAAAGTGGTGGCCTGGGTAAAGGAACAATTGGGCGCGTGAGCGAGTGGCTGAGTATACTCGCATTGTTTTGTTGAAGGAGAATGTTATGGAACGACAAAAAGTAGGACGCACAGACATAACGATCAGCCCCATCGGCCTGGGCTGCGTCACCTTTGGGCGCGAGATCGACGAAGAGACGTCGTATCAGATGCTCGACTACGCCGTGGAGCGAGGGGTCAATTGGTTCGACACCGCCGAGGCCTACGGCGGCGGCAATGCGCGCGCTTACCGCAGAAATTTTCTCCAGGTGGAGGACGAGCGCGAGACCTCGGGCGAAATGGCCTCGTCGGAAAAAATATTGGGGCGCTGGATGCGGGCGCGGGACTGCCGCGACCAGGTGGTGGTGTGCACCAAGGTGAGCAGTGGCAACAAACCCGATAATATTGCGCGGGCACTGCAGGACAGCCTGGAGCATTTGCAGACGGATTATATCGACATCTACAAATTGCACGGCCCCGATGCCGACGTACCCATAGGCGAGAGCCTGGCGGTGTTAAACGAGCAAGTCGATAAAGGCGTGCTGAAAAGCATCGGCTGCAGCAATTTTTCCGGGGCGCAATTGCGCGAGGCCTTAGACGCCAGCGCCGCCAACGGCTGGGCACGCTTTGAAATCATCCAGCCGCCCTATAATTTGGCCATCCCCGAGGCTCAGGAAGACTTGTTCCCGCTGTGCCGCCAGGAGGAGATTGCGGTATCGCCCTACAGCCCCCTGGGCGCCGGATTTTTGGCCGGCAAGTACAGCCTGGGGCAACAGGAGTTTCCCTCCGGCTCGCGCTTTGACGTGATTCCAGCCCACGCGAACGACTATTTTTCAGAGCGCAACTTTCGCATGGTGGAAGAGTTGCGCCGCAAGTCCCAAGAAGTAGGCGAGTCGATGGTGCGATTGGCCATGGCCTGGGTCATGACCCACCCCGATGTGACTTCGGTGCTGGTGGGCACCCGCAAAAAAGAGCACATCGACAACGCCCTGGAGGCGTTAAATGCGGGCCTGGCAGAGGATTTGCGGGCGGAAATGTCGGCGTGGGATTGAGGCGAATTTTTGAGGCGTAAACCATGCGGAGCTGGGAAAAACGCATACCCCTCATGCGGCAAGGCCACCACCGCGACGTCCTTGGCCGCGTCGAAGCGTTGCGCAAAACAAAAACGGTTTACCCGCCGCCCGATTCGGTGTTCCGCGCCCTCGAATTGACTCCGTTCACCAAAGTCAAAGTCGCCATCCTGGGGCAGGACCCCTACCACGGCCCCGGCCAGGCCAACGGCTTAGCTTTTTCCGTACACGAAGACGTGCGCCTACCCCCGTCCTTGCGCAATATCTTCAAAGAAATCCAAAGCGATGTGTACCGCGTCAAAGCGCAAGACTTTTCCTCCGACCTGACCCGCTGGGCTGTGCAGGGCGTCCTCTTGCTCAACGCCACCCTGACGGTGGAAGACGGCCGCCCCGGCTCGCACCAAAAACTGGGCTGGGAGCAATTGACCGACCAAATCGTCGCAGAACTCAGCCGCGCCCGCGAACACCTGGTGTTTATACTGTGGGGCGCCTTCGCCCGCTCCAAAAAAACCTTGATCGACACCAAAAAACACTTAGTCCTGGAAGCCGTCCACCCTTCCCCCCTGTCCGCCAGCCGCGGCTTCTTCGGCTGCCGCCACTTCTCCAAAACCAACCGCTATCTGCGCCGCCACAACCTCTCCCCCATCAACTGGTGACACAGGCCTACGCCCATTCTGGAGAATACCCATGTCCTTCCAATTCTTAGACCGCCACATCGACCAATACCACACCCAAGGTTACACCGTCTTTGAACAAATCCTGCCGCCCTCCCTCATCGCCGACCTGCGCCGCGTCTGCGACCAGGCCCGCGACCTGGCGCGCCAGGCCATAAGCCTCCAGGCCCAGCGCCTGCAACCCGTCCAGCAATACGACCTGGACCAGCAACCGTTTATAGATTACACCGAACTGCCCCAATTAAACGACGCCATCGCCCAACTGTTGTCGCCGGCGCACCGCCACGGCGGTCCCGAATTTATGGGCATCCTCCTGGAGCCGGCCGACACCCCCTATTGCACCCCGTGGCACCGCGACTGGCGCGACAACGCGAGCGGTTTGCCGCTGGCGATGTGGGACGAGTTTTTTTCCGACCTCAGGTATTTCAACCAGGTCAATTGCGCCCTCTACGACGACAGCTGCACCTGGGTGGTGCCGGGCAGCCATTTGCGCCGCGACGTGCCGGGCGAAGTGGCGCGCTTTCCGCAGCGTCCCATCGCCGGCCCCGAACTGGAAGGGCTGAGCTACGAGGAGCGCGAGCGCGCTTGTTTGGCCTATTGCCGCAGTCTGCCGGGGGCAGAGCAATTGCATTTAATTGCCGGCGACTTTGTCCTCTACCGCAATACGCTGTGGCACATAGGCAATTACGTGCCCTATAGAAAGCGGGCGACCTTGCACGACGCCGTAGACACCGACGAATTTGCCGCGTGGCGCACCCGCGCCCGCCAGATAATGAAGGAGCGCCAGGGCGCCGGTATTGGCATGGAAAATCCCAACGAAGCGGCCTGAGTTTTTTAATGCGCCTCGAAGTTTTTGCTCTGGTGTTGCTTTCGGCCGTGATGCACGCGGGGTGGAATTTTGCCACGCGGCGGGTGGCCGGTCACATGGGTGTGTTGTGGTTGGGCATGTGGGCCGGCGTCATTGCCCTGGCGCCGGGGGCGGCGGCGGTGGTGTGGTTTTGCGATTTTTCCGCCATGCTGACGGGGGCCGGGCTGGCCTGCATGGTGGCCACGGGGTTTACCCACGCCGTTTATTTTATTTTGCTCAGCAACGCCTACGAGCAGGGCGATATTTCGGTGGCCTACCCGATTGCCCGGGGGTCGGGAATCGGCTTGACGGCGCTGGGGGCCTGGTTGTTGCTGGGCGAGGAAATTGCGCTTGTGGGTGCGGTGGGCATTGCCTGCATCTTTTACGGCATTATGGTGCTGGGGTTGCCGGCGTTTGGGCGGGCCGGCGGGGCGCGGTCGATTAAGTACGCCCTGGGCGTTGGGGCCACGATGGTGGTGTATTCGCTGGTCGACAAGGTGGGCGTGGGCATTGTCCACCCGGTGTTTTACATCTGGTTTATGTATTTTAGCGGGACGCTGATGCTGTGGCCGTACGTGGCGCGGCGCTACGCGGGCCAGTGGCGCCAGATCGGCTCCCTCTACGACTGGCCCACGGGGGCCTACCCGATCTCGGGCCTGGGCAGCGAGCCGTACAACTTCAATTACGAGCTGGCCATCGATCAGGAGATGGCGTCCATGAACGCCACGGAGGTCGTGATCCTCGACGACATCCAGCACGGCGGTGGCTGGGGCGGCGGCGCCAACACCTATGTCTCCGCCACCTTCCCCAGCGCCGTGGAGATGGCCGAGTACAACCGGATGGCGGGCCACTTCTGGA
>CAXGRO010000536.1:0-4296 GCA_964012055.1 uncultured bacterium | reverse complement strand
GACCAGACCTACTTCCTCGCCAACCTCAACCAGGCGCAGTTGCGCCGCGCCCTCTTCCCCATCGGCCACCTGGAAAAAACAGCCGTGCGCCAGCTGGCCAGCGACAGCGGCCTGCCCACCCAAGACCGCAAAGACAGCCAGGGCATTTGTTTTTTGGGAAAGATCGACTACCGCGACTTCGTCAAATTCCACCTTGGTGAAGTCGAGGGCGATATCGTCGAAATAGAAACGGGCGAGAAATTGGGCCGCCACCAAGGCGTGTGGTTTTACACCATCGGCCAGCGCCACGGCCTGCGCCTGGGCGGCGGCCCCTGGTACGTGGTGCGCAAAGACATAGGCGACAACACCGTCTACGTCTCCCACAAAGACCACATGGAAGAACGGCAACGCCGCGACTTTAGCGTGGCTCAACTCAACTGGATTGCCGGCGCCCCCCCCAACCGCGACGACCTCCAAGTCAAATTGCGCCACGGCCCCCAGAGCGGGGCGTGCCATATCCACCACTTAGACGACGAGCGCCTGGCCGTAGATCTGAGCACCCCAGACCCGGGCATCGCCGCCGGCCAACACGCCGTATTCTACGACGGCGATATCTGTTTGGGTGGCGGCATTATCCAATAGAGCGCGAGGCCTCGTCGCTCGTACGCACACTACGCCATAATCTCCAACATTTCTGTAGTCACGGCGTAGCGCAGCGGCCGGCCAGCCTCCCAATTGAGAAATTCCTCAATGGCGTAATCGGCCAGGCGCACCACCTCGTCGTTGAGCGCCCCGGCGATGTGCGAACTCATTTGCACATTGGGCAGAGTGTACAACGGCGATTCCGCCCCCGGCGGCTCCGGGTCGGTCACGTCCAACAGCGCCGTCAAATCCGGTCGCCGCTGCAACACCTCAATCAACTCCGCCTCCACCACCTGGGCGCCGCGCCCGGTGTTGATAAACGTCGCGTCTTGCCGCATAAAATCGAAGTGCCGGCCCGTGAGCATGTGCCGCGTCGCCGCGATATTGGGCAGGTGATTACTCACCACATAGGCCTGGGCAAAGAGCTCGTCCAATTCCACTTTCTCCACTCCCAACTCCTCTGCCTGCGCGTCACTGAGATAGAGGTCGCACACCACCACCCGCAATTCAAAGTGCCGCAAGAGAGCACACAAGGCGCGGCCCACCATGCCGGCGCCGATGAGGCCAACCGTCTCGCCAAACACGCCGCGGCCATACGTCACCTGGCCGCCGCGCCGCTTTTCCGGTAAACGACACTGGCGCGTATTTCGAAAGAAGCCCTTGCAGGAAAGCAGAATCTGCCCCAGGGTAAATTCCGCCACCGACACCGCGTTGGCGCCCCAGGAACTCATCACCACAATGCCGCGTTCCAGCAGCGGCGGCGCAAAGCGCTTTACCGAGCCGGCCGCGTAGAACACTGCTTTTAACACCGGCAAGCGGTCCCATTGCTGCGGCTCGAGCTGCGGCATGCCCCAGGTGGAAAAAATGACCTCGGTCTGGCGCAGCCGATCAATGTGGGACGCAAAGTGGTCGGCACTCACCACCTCCGGGTACAGCTCGGTGATCTCTGCGACGCGCTGGCGGCGGCCCATGCCGTAGACTTGCGCAAATTTCTGCGGATCGTCGTTAAAGAATGCGGCCTTCTTCATATGCTTTCTCCCAAGTCATTCGTTTGATGCGAGTGACTGGATGTAATAGTTTATCCCTTATATTTTTGGCTCAGCAAAATAAAATTCTACCATATGTTTACCAACCTCGCCATAGACGACATCAAAATCCGCCTGCTGGAAGAGGCGCACGCCGACGCCCTCTTTTCCCTAATCGAAGAAAACAGAGACCACCTGCGCCCCTGGCTCACCTGGATAGACAACACTACGGGCGTCGATTTGGTACTCGAATTCATCGCCACCTCGCAAAAGCGCTACCAAAAGCGCCGGGGCATGGATGCGGGCATCTGGCATGCCGCGACCCTGGTGGGCGCCATAGGCCTCTCCGACATCGACTGGCAGCATCGCTCCGCCCACATCGGCTACTGGCTCGCCGCCTCGCACCAAGGCAGGGGGATCATGACCCGCGCCTGCGCCCTGCTGATAGACTTCTGTTTTGTCGCGCTCGACCTCAACCGGGTGCAAATTCGCTGCGACCCCACCAACGTGCCCAGCCGCGCCATCCCCCAGCGCCTCGGCTTCGCTTGCGAAGGCACCCTGCGCCAGGCCGCACACCTCAACGGCCGCTACATCGACCAGGTGGTCTTTGGCCTGCTGCGCTCGGAGTGGGACGGAGTTGCCACATGAAAATCGTCTACAGCTCCACCCACCTCCAACACTCCCCCCCCTACGAATTCGCCCGCGACGGCATGTACCCCTATTCCGAACGTCCGTCGCGCATTGAAAGCATCCGCCAGGTCTTGCAAGAAAACGGCTACACCAACTTTATACCCCCCAATCAACATCCGCCCGCCAGCCTGCAAACCGTACACAACCCCGATTACCTGCATTTTCTGGAACACATCTTCCCCGTCTGGAGCGCCGCCGGCCGCCCCGCCACCGGGGTCATTCCCGAAACCTTTGCTCTGCGCAGCTTAAGCACCCGCCCCGACCTGCTGCTCAAACAGCCCGGCTACTACTGCTTTGACGCCCAAACCCCCATTGTCGCCGGCACCTACCAGGCCGCGCTAGACGCCGCCCACTGCGCCCTCAGCGCTGCCGACCTGCTGCTGGACGGCTACCCCGCCGCCTACGCCCTCTGCCGACCGCCCGGGCACCACGCCGGCCGCGCCCTCTACGGCGGCTATTCCTACCTCAACAACGCCGCCCTGGCCGCCGCCCACCTGGTGCCCCGCGGCCGCGTTGCCGTGCTCGACATCGACTACCACCACGGCAACGGCACCCAGGACATCTTTTACGACACCGACCAGGTGCTATTCGTCTCGCTGCACGCCGACCCCAACCGCGCCTACCCCTTCTTCTGCGGTTACGCCGCCGAAGAAGGCACCGGTGCCGGCAGTGGCTATAATCACAACGTGCCCCTGCCCGCCGGCACCAACGACGCTGAGTATATAGATGTCCTCAGCCGCGCCCTCGACCGCATCGCCCAATTCACCCCCGCCCACCTGGTGCTCTCCGCCGGCCTCGACATCTTCCACGACGACCCCCTGGGCGACTTCGACCTCTCCGAAGAAGCCTTCGCCCGCATCGCCGGCCACATTGCCGCCCTCGCCCTGCCCACCCTGCTAATCCAGGAGGGCGGGTACAATATAGACCGGGCCGGCGCCCTCGTCACCCACTTGCTCGGCGCCTGGCCCAAGGAGTTGCCATGACCCGTTTTGATATACAAACGACCCAAACCACCGAAATGCAGCCCATCACGCCCCTGGTCCAACAAGCCGTCGACACCAGCCTGGTTCAAGAGGGCGTTTGCCACGTCTACGTGCCCCACACCACCGCCGCCGTCACCGTCAACGAAAACGCCGACCCCATGGTGGCGCACGACGTCCTGCACGCCGTCAACCAGCTCATCCCCATGCGCGACCCCGAGTACCGCCACA
Source organism: uncultured bacterium (assembly GCA_964012055.1). Lineage (GTDB taxonomy): Bacteria > Latescibacterota > UBA2968 > UBA8231 > UBA8231 > CAXGRO01. The sequence goes on along the minus strand of CAXGRO010000536.1, from coordinate 749 downwards.
TGGAGGACAATTCCGCCGCCCACGTAGAAGCCATCCTCTTTGGCACCTCGCAAACCGTACTGGTCGACAACGGCCGCCTGGTATTGGGCACCTGGCAAGGCATTTTCTTTTGCGAATTCGACGGCCCGCGCCAGCGCCACTTTTTTGTCAAAGTAATGGCCGGTTAAATCTAAAGGTATACTATGGATGCCACCGATATCTGTTATCTGTCTGCCCTGGAATTGCTAGACCTCTACCGCAAACGCGAACTGTCGCCGGTGGAAGTCACCGACGCGGTGCTCGACCGCATCGAGCGGCTCAACCCCAGCCTCAACGCCTTTGTCACCATCACCGCCGAGTTGGCCCGCCGCCAGGCCCGCGACGCCGAGCAAGCCTATATGGGCAACGCCGCCCCGCCCCCCCTGGCCGGCGTCCCCATCTCCATCAAAGACCTCACCGTCACCAAGGGCATCCGCACGACGCGGGGGTCACTGCTCTACAAAGATTGGGTGCCCGACTACGACGCCCCGGCCACCGAGCGCATCTACGCCGCCGGCGCCGTCCTCTTGGGCAAAACCAACACGCCCGAAATGGGGTGGAAGGGCGACTCGGGCAACCGCGTCGTGGGGCCGGCGCACAACCCCTGGAAACAGGGCCGCACCCCCGGCGGCTCCAGCGGCGGGGCCGCCGCCGCCGTCGTCGCCGGTTTGGGCCCGCTGGCGCAGGGCTCGGACGGGGCCGGCTCCATTCGCATTTCCGCCGGCCTCAGC
>CAXGRO010000535.1:0-4298 GCA_964012055.1 uncultured bacterium | reverse complement strand
ACACCACTACGGATTTGAAGTCCGCGGCAGCCACCAGGCACGCATCCGCTCCCGCTCTATTCGACGGCGGCCGCCTCCGCCTCGGCCTCCGAATACAGGCGCCGCTGCGGCAGCTTGGGATAGACCAGCGGCAAATTCCACTGCAGCGTGCGCTCCGGCTCCTCGCCCAGGCCTTCGATCACCAGTTGGAAAAACTTTGAGTCCTTGGTCAAAATAGGCGTTTTGCGGTCGGCCTTGCGGTTGGGAAAGAACACCCAGTAGACGATCTCGCCGTCCAGCACTTCCATTTCGGGGCGGTGGTACTCGTAGGGGTAGGGGCCGGCCAAACCGCTGGGCTCGTAGCGCTCGCCGTGCTCGTCCACCAAAAAGGTGCGGGCGCCAATGTCGGCAATGTGCGGCTTGAGGTCCGACTGCTCGTTGTCTACGTGGATGGCAAAGACCAGGCGGCTGTAGAGGGTGAGACCCCAGCGCTCGTCGTAGTTGTTGCGCAACACGGGGTATTTGATGTCGTAGATCTTGCCCACCACCCGCCGCACGAACTGGGAGCGCCAGGTGTTGAACTGCCGCACCTCTAATTTGTTGGTGGGGTCAAAACCAGGGTTGGCGTAAATCAGGTACTGGATGTAGAGATTGTTGATATCGGTGCCGTCTTCGGCCGGGTAGCTGGCATCGATAAAAGAATAGATCAGCTGCTGCAGGCGGCTCTGCAATTGCTCCTGGCTCAGCTCTTCGGCCTCGGCGGCTTTGTAGGCCTGGGCGATCTCGTAGGCAAAGGTGCGAAAGGTGGCCTGCACATAGAGGCCGTCAGCGCCGCGGTGGTTGCGGTTGACCACGCGCCACACCTTCTCCTCCACCTGGGCAAAGGGGCCCTGGGCCACATCGGGCCCGCACGCCCCCACCAGGGCGCAGAGCAAAAGCAAGAGCGGCCCTCTCATCGACATAGTCGTCTGTCCTGCCATATGCCGGGGCGGCAAACGAGTTGAACTACTCTTTAACCACCCAAAGTTTTACTGCGGCCTTCACGTCGGGGTGCAGCTGAACGTCGATATTGTAGACTCCCAGGGCGCGGATGGGTTCTTCCAGCTGAATGGCGCGGCGGTCCATCTCAAAGCCAGCCTCGGTGAGCAACTCGGTGACGTTTTGCGCCGTCACTGAACCAAAGAGGCGGTCTTCTTCGCCCACCCGCACCACGGCGGTCAGCGAGGTTTCCTCCAGCTTCTGGGCCAGCGACTCGGCGGTGCGGCGCTCGCGCTCGGCGGCGGCTTCGTGCTGGCGGCGGCGCGATTCAAACTGCGCCATATTGGCGTCGGAGGCCACCAGGGCGCTGGACTGGGGGATGAGGAAATTGCGCGCAAAACCGTCGGCTACCTGTACCACCTCGCCGGCCTGGCCCAAATTTTCAACGTCTTTTAACAGAATAATTTTCACGGTACCATCCTCCTGATAATAATTGCTACAACTCGTTTTCGTCGGGGGCCTGGGCGTCGGCCCCCAGGCGGCGCCAGTCGAACCAGGTGTCCAACAGGCCCAAGCCAGCCAGGCTCAACACGGCCAGATACCCCGAAAACAACAACCCTACGTAGATCAGCACTTCCACGGACTTGGGGATGCCGCGGCGCCAGATGTAAAAGCGCAGCAGCGCCGCGCCCTGTACGACGTAGAGCACGCCCGTGACCAAAACGGCATTTAAGGCCAGGTTTGCCAGCGGGCCGATGTCGGCCAATTGCAACACCAGCGCGCCGATGAGAACCCAAATTAACTGCTCCCAGGGCCGCCACAGTCTAAAGGGCAGGGCGGGCGGCAGCGAAACGCCAAAGTGGCCGCCCACCTGCAAACTCAGGCGGTAGGCCAACACCGCCGTCAACAAGGAGGCGATGAACTGCAAGCCCGGCTCGAGGCGCAGGTAGACGCCAACGAACTCGCGCAGCACCTCCGGCGACAGCCCCAGACCCTCGAACTGCTGCATCTGCTCCACAAAGCGCTCGGTGGTTTCTTGCCGGGCCAGGGGGTCCAGAGCGGTCAGTAGAAACAGCACCTGCACGGCGGCCGGCGCGGTGCAGGCGACAATGACCTGGCTGTAAGCGCGCCGCCGCTCCACTTGCACGGCGGCGATAAAACCGATGAGAGCCGACACACCCAAATCGGAATGGACCGCGGCGGTGAGGGCCAATGAAACCAGTAAAACCAGCGGCAACATCGACCGGGTGCCGTAGCGCATACAGGCCAACAATACCGCCGTTGCCAGAGCAATGCTGACTAAGAGCAACATGCCACCATTTCCGCAGCCTTAAGCCGCACTAAGCTTCGGCGGCTTCCTCCTCGCGCTCCTCGGCCCCTTCGGCTTCGCCTTCCTCGGGCGCTGCTTCGGAGGCCTCCGGGCGCTCGGGCCGCTCGTCCCGAGCGCGCCCCTGGTCTCTGTCCCTATCGCCATAGGGGCGCCGGTCGTCCCGATCGCGGCCTCTGGGGCCCTGGTCAAAGAGCTCGGTGTCGGAGGGCAGAGTGGGCATGCGGATGAACTCCTTGCCGGCCACCACCACCATATAGCGCAAAACGGCTTCGTCCAGTTTGAGTTCCTGCTCCATAGGGTCGATCAGGGTCGGCTCGCCGCTGAACTGGAAGAGCACGTAATAACCCTGCTGGCGGTATTTGAGGCTTACAGAAGTGTAGGCCAGCTTGCGCATCCCCCAGCGTTCGATGTGCGCGACCTCGGCTTTGTTTTGCTCCAGGTAGTTTTTGTAGCGCTCGATGGCCTGGTCAAATTCTTGGTCGCCCACTTGCGGGTCGAGGATGCACACCAGCTCGTAATTTTTCATAATTGGTTTCTTCGCTTTCCTAGTTGTCGAACTTCTCAGAACAGTCCCTTGCCAAAAAGCGGCGCCAGCACCAGAGAAATCACAGACATCAGTTTGATCAAAATGTTGAGCGAGGGGCCCGAGGTGTCCTTAAAGGGATCGCCCACGGTGTCGCCCACCACGGCGGCCTTGTGGGCCTCGGAGCCTTTGGCCAGCACTTCGCCGCTTTCGGGGTCTTTAAATTTGCCCTGCTCAAAGAGCTTCTTGGCGTTGTCCCAGGCGCCACCGCTATTGGACATCATCAAGGCCAGCAAAACGCCGCTGACCGTGGCACCGGCCAGCATGCCGCCCAGGGCGATGGGACCTAGAGTGAAACCGACGACGACCGGGGCCAGCACCGCCATCAAACCGGGCAGAATCATTTCTTTGAGGGCGGCCTGGGTGCTGATCTCGACGCAGCGCCGGGTGTCGGGTTTGGCGGTGCCTTCCATCAGGCCGGGAATTTCGCGGAACTGGCGCCGCACTTCTTCCACCATTTTAAAAGCGGCATTGCCCACCGAGGTCATGGTGAGGGCGGCGGCAATGTAGGGAATGACGGCGCCAATAAAAAGGCCAATCACCACAATGGGCGTGGTGACGTCGATGACAATGGCCTTGCCGGTGACTTGCTTTATGGTCGAGGTGTAGGCCGAAAACAGGGCCAGAGCGGTGAGAGCGGCCGAGCCAATGGCAAAACCCTTGCCGATGGCGGCGGTGGTATTGCCCAGCGCGTCTAGGCCGTCGGTGATGCTGCGGGTGTCGTCGCCCAGGCCCGACATTTCGGTGATGCCGCCGGCGTTGTCGGCAATAGGGCCGTAGGCGTCCACCGACATGGTGATACCCACCGTCGACAGCATGCCCACGGCGGCGATGCCAATGCCGTAGAGGCCAGCAAAATAATAGGACAGGCCAATGGCGGCAACGATGCCCAAAATTGGCAGGCCAGTGCTTTCCATGCCCACGGCCAGGCCGCTGATGATATTGGTGGCCGAACCCGTTTTGGAATTTTCGGCGATGACGTAGATGGGTTTGCCGCCGGTGTAGTACTCGGTTAAGAGGCCGATGAGAATGCCCGCTATTGAACCCGACAATACGGCCCAAAAGGGACCGGTGGACAGTTGCAGGGCCTGGCCGATATAATAGGTCGCCAGCAACATGAGCGCGGCGGCCACGTAGGTGGAATAGCGCAAGGCGGCGCCCGGGTCGCTGTTTTGCAAAACGCGCACGGTCAAAACGCCCACCAGCGAGGCCAGCAGACCGGCCATGATCACCAGCATAGGAAAACTCATCAGGGCTTGTTTGGCCTGGCTGGCGTCGGCAATAGCGGGGGCCAATTGGGTCAGCATGGCGGCGCCGGCGGTGGCGGCCATGGCGATGGTGGCAATGACCGAACCCACGTACGATTCAAAAATGTCGGCGCCCATGCCGGCCACGTCGCCCACGTTGTCGCCCACGTTGTCGGCGATG
>CAXGRO010000534.1:0-4324 GCA_964012055.1 uncultured bacterium | reverse complement strand
GGGATGGAAGATCCTCATAATCTACAAAATGAATTTTTAACCAAACAGCTTCTGATATTTCGCACATTAACGCATTATAAGGCACCCTATATTTTGTGCAATAGAAAACCAAAAAACCCGGAGGGAAAGGAGGTTAAAATCCGGCCACCTCCCGAAGGAACCCAATCTGCAAGGAGCGAGACATCATGTTAAAAAAATTAATTGCCATCGCAAGTGTCCTGGCCCTGACCACCGGCCCCGTGCTGGCCGACCACCACGAAGGCGGCGAGCCGCCCATGGAAGCCGAGGCAGCCAAAGACTGGCTCACCGCTATATTCTTCGGTATGATGGCCACCGACAACAGCGGCAACCTCACCGAAGGCGAATTGCGCGCCTGGGTCGACTTTGCCCACATTCCCATGATGCCCCCCGACGGCGGCCCCATGCCTCCCGACGGCGACGGTGAAGGCGGCGACGGCGGCGAAGAATGGCCCCAGGCCCCGTGCGGCGACGCCATGGGCAATGAAATCACCCGCGACATCTCCATCAACCCGGGCCCCAGCAACGTGGCCATCAGCCTGCCCGCCGGCCGCGAAGCGGGCTGCTTCCGCCTGGAAGTCACCGGCGCCGACATCGAAACGCTGGAAAACGAATTCCAGATCGTCGAAGAGTCGAGCGGCAACGTGGTGTGGCACTCGATGGACGACGGCCAGGCCGCCTACGAGGCCCTGGTCCTCACCGAGGGCATCTACTAGGTGCAGTTGCTCAGCTCCGGCGTAGATACAGCCGTGTTCAGCATCATCTTTGTCGACTACCCGATCAGCCCCTAGACCCGGCTTAATCCGCAGCTTATTTGCCCGGGTGCCGTCCCCTCATGTGGCACCCGGGCAAAAATTTCTCTCCTCCATCCCCTCTCCCGTCAACCGCCCAACTCCGCAATCTCTACCCAGGCGCCGCGCCGGTGCGATTCCACTGCCGCGTCGATCACTTCCTGCACCTTCAAACCGTCGTAGAAATCCGGCTCTATATCCCGGTCTTGCAAAATGGCGTCGACGAACAAGCGCGGCCCCACCGACTGCTGGGCAAACGGCGCCATGGAATTGAGCGGGTCCAGATCGCCTTGCAAGCGTTCGGGCACGGGCAGCAATTGCATGCGTTCTTCCCCCTCCCGCGCGCCGCGAATGTGCGTGCCCGCCTCCTCCCCGCCAAATACGACATCCGACTCCAGCGTGCCCGCCTCCCCGTACACCCGCACATTCAACTCGCTGCCCCTATCGCCCATATGCGCCACCGAACTCGCCTGGATCACCCCCTGCATGCCGCTGGCAAACTCTACCAGCAGCAAAGAAGCGTCGTTGGCCGGGTCCAGCGCCTGCTCCCCCAACCCGTCGCGCTCTACGTAGACGCCCAGGTGCGCACTCACCCGCGCGATTTCGCCAAAATTCCAGCGCGCCATGTCGATCATGTGCGACGCAAAAATGGCCAGATTGCCGCAGCTGCGGCGGCGGTCGGCTTTCCAGGTGTATTCGTTGGTGCGCCACTTGCCGTGCAAAAACTGCAAGCGACATTGGTAGCCGCGCCCCACGTATCCCTGGCTCACCAATTCGCGGAAATACTGGTAGTGCGGCAGCCAGCGCCAGGTAAAAAGTACCATGTGTTTAACGCCCATGGCCTCGGCGCGCGCCATCATCTCGCCGGCCTGTTGCACATCGAGCGCCAGCGGTTTCTCGCACAGCACGTGCAGCCCGGCGTCTAGCGCCGCCATGGTGACGGGGTAGTGCATGTCGTCGGGAATGGCCACAACCAATGCCTGCAAATTGGCCCGCTCTACCATCTCTTGATAATCGGTAAAGACTTGGGGGATCTCGTATTTTCCCGCCACCTCCTCGCCGCGCGCCCGGTTGCGGCCGCAGATGGCGGCTATCTGGACCTGTTCATGGCTTTGCAGGCTGGGCAGGTGCATCTGCTCCGTCCACCAGCTGGTGCCCACAATGCCCACTCTCAATGGCTCACTCATATCTATTTTCTCTGTTTTGATGACCGCGCTTTAGATGCTATCTTACCCGCTGCAATGCGGGCGAGACCAGGCGACAATATACCCCTGGTTCTATCTGCTAGGAAGGAAAAAATTGTAATCCACCCACGGATAAATCCGTGGGCTTTACCCTGTCGCTTCCGCTGCCCACGGAGGCAGCGAACAACTCAGCGGCGAGTATTCGGGCGCGATTACAGACGCCCCCACCGCAGCAATGTTTAAGGCGCCGTTTACATCGGCGTCCAGCGCATGGCCACAGTGTAAACAAACAAATCGCTCCTTGGAGCGAACGCCCATATGCAAACACGACGAACACATCTGAGACGTCCAGGCCGGATGGATCGGGATCACCTGTACGCCCGCCCGTGCGGCTTTGTATTCGATAAACTGCCGCAGCTGGTAGAACGCCCAGGTGTTGTACAACCCATGCTGCGCTTTGCGCAGACGCTTGTTTATGCGCCGGCGAATGCCGGCCAGATCTTCCAGCGCAATGGCCTGTCCTTGCTCTCTGGCCGTTGCTACAATGTGCTTGCTGATGCGATGGTTCACCCCTTGCTGGTAGCGGCGCTCTTTACCCCTAAGCCATTTGAGGACGCGCCTCGCATTTTTGCGCGTGGAAGGCGCACCCGTGTCTGCCTTCGATTGAAGCGAGCGGCGGACCCGCTGCCGCTTCCATCGGTAGGTATGCAGCGTCGCTCCAGCGTGAGAAGTGCTATCGGAGAGCGTAGCGATCTTGCGAATACCCAGGTCTACCCCCGGCGTGCCGGTGGGATAATCGGGCACCGGCAGCGGCTTTTTGACCTGGATGTCGAGGTAGTAGCCTTTGCGTTTCTTGCACAGCGTCGCCGAGGTGGGGGCTTGTCCGGCCAGGGATTGACGTTGAAAGTCGCCTACCTTCAGAGCCAGGCGTTGCCGGCCGCCCACCAGGGGCAGACCGACCTGCCAGTCGGTCTCGAAGAAGCGAAAGATCCGCACATCGTAGTCCACACTGGTAGGCTGGAAGCTACTGTGACGCGTCTGTGCCTTCCCGAGCCCAGCGGCGACGCGGGCCAGGGCGCGCACCGTCAGGTTGGCCGACAGGCCAAATCGCTGGCGCACGGCGGCGTAGCACCCTTTATGCAGGGCGTAGTGCCGGTAGACCTGGTGGGTGCGACCCCACTGGGCGACAAAGTTACAAGCCTGGGCAAACGCCTGAAGCGTCATCGCCAGTTGGGCGGCCTGAGCGTCGGTGATCTGCAACTTACAGGAGACGGTACGGATACTATGCATGCACCTAGAAGTACTCGGTCGATGCAACCGAGTCAAATGGACTCGCACCTGGGGTGCGACATTGGTTTCCTTCCACGCTTAAAAGCATGGGTTTCCACGAAAGGTTTTCTATGAACATCGTCACCACCGATTGGAAATTGCTCTCCAGCGCCGCGCAAATTCGCCACCTCGAAGTGGAGGGGTACGTCGTCTTGCCCAACGCCCTCTCCCCCGACGCCCTGGAACAACTGCGCCGCGAGAGCGACCGCCTGCCCACCCAACTCAGTTCTTATAATAACCTCCAAGGCAGCTCCACCGTGCAACCCCAATGGCACGGCGACGCCCTGGGCGAACTCATCGCCAACCCGCCGGTCGTCGCCTTCCTCCAGCGCGCTATGGGCGAAGATCTCATCTTTTTTAACGGCTCCTACCGCTACTACGACCCCGGCGCCATCGGCGTGGTACTGCACACCGACGGCTACCCCTACGGCGCCAGCATCGGCGGTTATTTGTGGACCGCGCCGGTAAGCATCCGCATCGCCTACTACCTCGACGACCTGACCGCCGACAACGGCCCCTTCCGCATTCTGCCCCGCTCCCACATTTGCCTGCACCCCCAGGCCCGCGCCTACGTGCGCTACGAATCCCACCCCGAAGAAGTGGCGCTGCCGGTGCAAGCCGGCGACGCCGTACTCTTTGGCCCCCGCGTCTTCCACGGGGCGCACCCGCACCGCGGCGATCGGGGCCAGCGCCGCGTCCTGTTCTACAGCTACCGGCCGGCCTGGGCCTCGCCCCTGCAGGAAGTGGAGGAGTGGGACCCCGACGATTTGGCCAAGGCGCCCCCCAGCGCCCGACCCTTTCTCGCGCCGCTCAACACCAAGGGCTGGCAGTGGGACCTGGATCACCGCCCCGAAGACATGCTGACCGAGGGCCCCGGCGCCAACCCCAGCCGCTGGAAGGACTGAAACCCACCCAAAATCACCGGAGTATCTCTATGGCCATCCCCCTGGACCAAATCGCCAATATGCCGGCCTTTTCGCCCTACTACCCCATGCCGCCGGC
>CAXGRO010000533.1:0-4327 GCA_964012055.1 uncultured bacterium | reverse complement strand
ATTTTAGACCAAAATCTCTCATCCTAAATGGACCAATATCGGCTACCCGGTCACGACAAACCCGTGCTCTTCACCGAAGTTGGCTATCGCAGCATTGCCGGCGCCGCCATCGCCCCGTGGGACTGGACCGTGCGCCAACCGCTGGATATGCAGGAACAAGCCGACGCCTACGAGGCCCTGTTCCGCACCTTCTGGGACCGGCCCTGGTTTGCCGGCGTTTACATTTGGAATTGGGTGCCCGACCACGACCGCACCGGCGGCGCTCGGGACGATCAGTTCTCACCTCAGAACAAACCGGCCGAAGCCGTGCTGGCCCGCTGGTTTGGACAAGATGAACACTTATAAACATTTGACATAAGCAAACGCCTACTTTAAATACACTTCTCACGCAATTCGAATACCTGGCAACACTCACACAAATTTCCCATCCGCGGGACTACAGACACTACATTCTGGGCCAAAGGAAAATCTAAAAGATGAGCGCAGCAATCTATTATGCCCCCATCGCCCGCACCGTGCGCGGCGTCGCCCTCGCCCTGCAAGTGCTGTCTGGACCAGACGGTATTGACCCCTATAGTTTGCCGGCTCAACTACCTCAATTCAACGATTTCACAACCAATCTGCCCCTCTAAAAATCGGCTTCTTCACCGAGGGCCCGTTCACCCAGTAGACCAAGAAATCCAGAATGCCGTTGCCGCGGCGGCCGCCGCACTCGCCGCCCTGGGCTGCACCACAGAAGAGGTGTCACTTTCCTGGGAAGAATCGCCTGCCCATCGACCTCTGCATGGACATCGTAGTGGCCGATGGAAAACACTACTTCAACGCCCTAATCCACGGCCGCGAGGATGAATTGACCCCGGCCATACAGGGTTTGCTCGGCCTGCCCATGCTGCCCAACTGCTACACGCCGCGGCAGTTCTAGAGGCTAGAGGAAATTGCGGTCGTCCCCAGATTTAACTTTTTGCGTTGGAATTTAATTGAGACGGGCGTTTGTTTGCACCGCGGCCCGGGGGCGGTTCCAATCTAACAAAACACAAAAATACTACTTCACCAAACTTAACTTTCTCACCAAACGCCGCTCCCCCACCCGCAATACCGCCTGATAAACCCCACTGCCCACCTTCTCTCCCGCTCCATTCAACCCATTCCACACCACCTCGTAACGCCCCGCCTCATGCACCCCCCGCCGCAAGACGCGCACCTTCTGTCCCCCACTATTGTACAAACTCAACTCCACCTCAACCGCATCCGGCACATCAAAAGGAATAATTGCGTACCCATTAAAAGGATTGGGATATACCTCGTCCAATTCTATCGCCCGGGGCTGCACATTTGCCAGTTCCGCCACATCTGTGGGCATCGCCTCGTGCGCGGCCAGTGTAAAATCGAGCCCCTGTGGCGATGTCCGCCCTACAATTACCACCAGGCTATCCACATGCAATACTTCGCCCACTCCCCTATTGGTCGCATCCAGCGTCAGTTCTTGCAAAAAACTCGCTTCCCCTTGTTTGCCGTACAACCAGACCCTGTAGCGCCCCGCTTCCTCGCCAGCGAATTCCACGGCAATATTACCGCCTCTGCGGAACTGAATATTGCTCGTTCCCCATTGGTTTGTAACGTTGCCCGAAATCGCTTCAAAGGGCACATCGGGGGCAATAAAGGTCCGCACCCGCCGCCCCTGCAATGCCGCATAACCGTATAGCGGATCGTCGGGAGCGTAATTGCCAACGGCCCAACTCCCCCATAGCGAGCGAAAATCCTCGTCGATGCCGTTGCGGTCAAAAACCCCCTCAATGCCAAAAATGCCGTTGCGCGCTTCGGCCACCAATTGCCCCATCAAGGCTGCGCCGTAGCGCTCGGCCAGCATGGCCATAAACAAATAGCTGGCGCCATAATTGGCGGCCCGGTTGAGCCACACGGTCAAATCAAAATCTGGATTGTCTAAAAAATCCGGCACCATCGTCGGATCGGTCTCGGGAAAACCATTGATCAACTCGGCATACCCCGACAACCCCTCGTCCACCCAGCTTTCTTCGTCTGCGTCCAATCCCCAGTGGATTAAATGCTGAAATTCGTGTGCCAGCGTACCCTGAGCCAAAAAAGCATTGCGCCGCACCGTTTCCTCATCGAGGTAAATCGTGTCCAAACGCAGGGTGGGATCGCTCTCGTTGGGCACCTCGGGATCAAAAAACCCCACAACATTGTCAGTGGCCAGATAGTCTCTAACCCGCAACACCAATACAAAAATGCGTTCGTAGCCGTCGATATCTGGCACCGGCCCAAAGGTCTCGGTATTGATCTGGTAAACCCCCTTGGCCGCGTCGGCCGGAGTCGCCAGGTCAAACAAGGTGCCCAATTGGTCGACGTGGCGCTGAAAAATCAAGCCGCCGTTGGTGTCCCAGTATTTGTCCTCGACAAAAATGTAGACGTGCTCGCCCACGTGCTGGCAGGTGGCCGTAACCAAGCTGAAGGAATTGCCGCGAAAGCGCAGTTGAGTCCCTACTTCGATGTCGCCGTGGATTTGCTGCTGCGGCGCCAGGTGCTTGGCCCGGCTTTCTTTATCACTGTCTGCCCTGCGCGCCTTGAGCCACTGAGTCCCGCACATGCGCGCCTCTACACCGGCAACGCCCAGCAGACACAGGAAGAGAATCAATAGCCTACTCATTGCTCAAAATCGCCGGTAAACCCCCACTTTAAAACCTTGCCGCAACGCCTGCACCCCCATATTCCACTTGGGCACTGCCACCTGCTCCTGTGCTTTGACGCTGCGCGCCGCGTGCACCGCCGCAATCAAGTGATTGGCCACTACAATGCCCGTCATAAACAGCGCCTGACGCTCGGCCGTTTCGCTGACATTGCGCAATTTGCGGTAGCGCTGGCGCGACGCTTCCGCATCCCATTCCCAGAAGGATTCCGGCGCATCGGCGTAGAGCACTGCGTCCGGACCGTCGTCGTAGAGGGCAAATTGATTGTGCTGCTGCCAGCTTTCGTAAAACCCCAAATCGTCAAAGTATTCTTTGCCCTTGCCCCGGGGTTGCGCCCGCGCATGCGCCGCCGCGTAGGTGCGGTAATTATCGCGCCGCACCGCCGCCACCGCATCCAGGGCAAAATAGCCGCCCCACAACCCCAATTCTGCCACTATAAAACGCAGCCCACTCTGGGGTTTACCGGCGTAGTATTGCCCCCATCCCGGTATGAGCAACGAAGCCCAGAATGCCCGACGCGCCGAGCGCGCCTCGCCCTGCTCGGGCCAGGCCAAAAGGGCGCAAAGCAACAATATGAGAAACGCTCTACTCATTGCCGCCTAATAAAAAGGTTTATACGCCATCAACATGGGCATCTGCCCCTGCATGCCCTCGTGCCAAGTAAAGAGAAAGCGCGTGCGACGCTCCAAGCGTGCGCTTTGTTCTTCGTTCTTAGCGCGCGCCGTCCGCGCCGCATCAATAGCGCTGATGGCATGGTTAACTAATATTAACCCCGCTATATTGCTGGCGCGTTTGAGCAATACATTGCTATCGTTGCGCCGATCCTCGTACGTCAGGCGCGTCTCGGAAAGATAGTTCTCCACCGAATCGACCTGGGTCGGCTGTACCGTATTGCCGTTGGCGTCCTCCACGTCGGCCCAGCCGGAGACGAATTGGTCGTATTTGCCCAGCAATTCATAATACTGCTGCACTTCCGTACCGCTGCAATTGTCCAGATTTCCCTCTACTACGATATAAGTACTACAAGGCAACGCGTGGGTAATGGAAGAATTGCGCGAAATCGTTGAACCGCGCCAGGCCAAATACGAAAGCGGGTCCCACTGGACGTCGGCGGTCTGGCGAAATTCTTCCTCAATGTCGTCGCCCTCACCTTTCCATTTTAAGTAGAGCCCCACCGTTATCGCTTCCAAGCCAAAAAAGATAGCCGCTCGCTTCTTAGCCCCGGAGTAGTACTCGCCGGCGCCCGGCAAAAGAGCGGAAAACAAAAACGCCCTTCTGGGCGACTTGGCAGGGTTGTCCTGCCCCTCCTCCAGTGAAGCCGCCTGCAGCGGCTCTGGACGGCCGTCTGGATGCAGCAAAGGTTTTACTTCCAATTTGTCGCGCTGTGCGCCAAAAATACTGGGCAATTCCTCGGCAACAACTGCCGGGGCAGTCATCGCCAAACAAAGCACCAGGGCCCCCACTTTACACATTGTATTTCCTCCTCTAGTACTACAGGTAACCAAACAAGACAGTCATATAAAATTTCCACGGGCTCGTGCCTTTAACCTCATCGATGCCATAGGCTAAATCCAATTGTACCCGCGTTGGCACAGTGTAATACGAAATCAAGTCAAAGCGCA
>CAXGRO010000532.1:0-4343 GCA_964012055.1 uncultured bacterium | reverse complement strand
AATTTCAACCTTACAAAAATCCGCTCAAAATCGAAAAAGTGTCCACAGTATTGTAGAAAGTATCGCCTTTACTGAGTTGTTGGATAATCGTATAGTGCGCGAGTGTTTGAACTTATATCCTCCGTAAGATTAAAGTGTAACACGCTCTATTCAAAAGTTCAGCGGATGTCAACTACCTAATCTTCTTATAACAAATTTCCGTTAACGGTTTACGCCCTCCTGCTCCGCACCGTGTAGCCAGGAGGGCGTTGTTATACGCTGGCGGATAATTCAGCTATTGACTTGGAACGCTTGTCCCATCGGCTGAAAATCTGTGGTTTGTTCTTGCTCTAACAGGACACGGATTTCTTCAAAGCGTTTAACCGTGCCCTCTGAATACAACCTCTCTCCGCAACGAAGGCATACTTCTACTGAAACACTAATAACGGCTGTATGCTTCCCGCCGTGAAGAAGCTTCTCGACATCCTTCTTTACTAATTCTCCATCACATACTGGACATTTTTCAAAGGGTTTCATGAGTTTTTCCTTCTTTCTCGCCAGTTGATCTATCGATTAGGATCAGGCCGATATACCGTGATTAGAACAGCCCATTGGGCAGCGGCATTAAAAGCCCAGACACTGTGGATAGACTCTTGTTGTTCATTTTTTACATTTGTATAAATTGTTATTTATAAATACTTTACAAAAAGTACTCACAGTATTGCTTTTGAGACGGAAAAGTAAATATCATCTAGGACTAAATTATCAGCATGTGCTTCTTCGTCCGCATGTCTATTGTGTCGGCTATGTCTCTATAGAAATAGATTTCATTTTGGTACAAACCAATATCAGAGATCCTCTTCCGCAGGGTCGGATCTGGATGGGAAATCTTGGCGATGATGGATTGGGGCGTATCTTCTTCAAATACCAGATAAGTAAGTTTGAAACGGATAACCTGTCCTATGAATCCCTGTCCTTCACCTAGGTGCTCGCTTTCAATGGCGGTGACTGAATTGTGCTTAATCACGCCGGTATCTATGAGAGCCTGAGTGAACCACTCGGGGGTGATATCTTCCAGATCTGCTGGAATTTGCAAGGTCATATCCGAATTCTTTTCTGCTGGCGTATAACTACTGTACTTCCGACGTACGTCGGAAGTACATACTCATAGGGGATGTTTCCCGAACATTGAAAGTACCTGGTATTTCCGTTCTACTTCTAACACCGCTTGGAAAATCACCCCCGTTGACAGCCACCTCTCCTCGCCGTACATCCCATAGTCATCCTAAACCATCACACCCAGCTAATATACGCAACCGAATACACGGATCAAAAAATCCACACCTCCCCAACATAACTCGCCTAGGGAAAGCCATACTCCATGGCCATAGACATCAAACAAAAAGCCGCCGAAGTCCTCGAAGAAGGTTTCTGCCTCCTCCCCCAACACTTCCCCAAAGAGCTTATGCAGGTCTGCAACGAGGCCTTTTTACCCATTTTAGAAGAACACGCCACTCAAATCGCCGAAAACCCCAACCGCGGCCGGTGGCGGTGATCGGCTGCTACCGCAATTGGTTCAACCAGCACCGCCTAGTCGAAGACAGCGGCATGCAGCAGAGCGTGTGGGATCAGCTGTCGGATCGCGAGCGCAACGTATTGGCCTCTTTTTCCACGGTGCTGGTGGATTGAGGCGGGCGATCGGGCAGGGTTAAAAGATGGGGGGGAGACGCCGCATGATACGGTGCCCAAACAAAAGGCGGCAGGAGCAAACGCACTCCTGCCGCCTTTGTGTGTACTGCCGAATCTGAGCTAGAGCGATTCCAAGAGCGCGGCCGGGTGTTCCCGCGCGTCCACGGTTTCGTGCGCCTGGGCAATGGTGCCGTCGGGGCCAATCACATAGGTGATGCGTTGGGCCGCCGCGTCGCTGGCGTCCTGGCAGGCGCCGTAGGCCAGGCACAGGGCGCGGTCGGTGTCGCACAGCAGTGGGTAGGGGAATTCCTGTTCTTGGGCGAATGTTGCGTTGGCTTGCTGGTCGTCGGTGCTGGCACCGAGTATTTGTACGTTTTTGTCTTCGTAACTTTGGATTCGATCACGGAATCCTATGCCTTCGGCCGTTCAGCCACCGGTGCTGGCGCGTGGATAAAACCAGAGGACGACGGTTTTTCCACGGTAATCTGTCAGGTTTATGGTTTTTCCGGTGTGGTCTTTGACTGAAAAATCTGGGGCTTTGTCTCCTACTTGGAGTATCATTTTTTCTCCTTCTTGGTGAAAGTGTAGGGGTTTGGGTTTGTTCTTATAGGACCGTCCCCTGCCGGACCTCCGTTAAACTCAATGTAGCTACGTTTTTTAGAGAGATAAAAACAATTTTAGGATGTCTCCTGTCAAGATTGCGGCGCTAAGCCCGCAATCTCATCGTCGCTTAAAGCCCCTCGATAAATCCGCACATCCGAGAGACTGCCATTAAAATAGTCGTGTTGACCAAAACCAATTTTTAAAGGCTCGTCATTGGATAAATCATAATCCTCTGAATTGAAGGCAGAGGAAGTAGCCACCACCTCTCCATCTACATAGAGGGAAAGGGAAATGCCGCGGCGCACGGCAGCAATGTGCTTCCACCCAGCAGCCAGCTCGTGGTCGTACGTGGCGTTTTTCCCCGATTCTAAAGAGAGAACCCGGCCCGAAGGCAAGAGGCCAAAATACAGTTTGCCGTTGTAGACAGCCGTAGACCAGGCGCGGCGGTATTTTACGTAAGGCGTTTGGTCCAGTTGGCCGGTGCAGGTCCATTGGCCGTTGCCGTCGTAGCGGTAGACCTGGCCCAAAGGGAGGGTGCCGGCGTAGAGGTTGCCGTTGTAGATGGCCATGCCCATCACTTCTAATTCTTCGCCCAGGCGGCCCATGTTGGACCAGGCGCCGTCTTTTTCCCAGCGAAAGACCGTGGCGTTGGGCCAGGTGCCCGCAACCAGGTGGCCCTCGTAGACGGCCAGGGAATAGACCTGGACCACGCCGGGCAGGTCTGCTACGCGGGTCCATTGGGTCCAGTTGTCGTCGTGGGAGAAGCGCAGGACGCCGCTGCCGTTTTCCAAAACGTAGAGGTCGTTGCGGAAGGTGCCCATGGTGAAGTTGCGAAAGCCCTGGCTGCCGCAGTCGGTCCACTGGTCGCCGCCTTGGTAGCGGAAGAGGCCCTGGGAGTAGATGGGCAGGCCGTAGAGGTGGCCCTGGAACACTTCCAGCGAGTGGACCGTGTCGTGGGTGTATTCGACGAATTCGTTGCGCTCGCCGCCCATTTTGCCGCAGTCGATCCACTGGTCGTTGTCCAGGCGGAAAACGCGGCCGCCCTCGGTGTAGTTAGTGGAAGGGGCGAGGGCAGAGCCCCACATTTTGAGGCGGCCGGTGCCGGCGTAGAGCTGGCCGTTGAACGGGGTAAGGGCCATCACGGCGTTGGAAGAATCCAACGTGCCCAGGTCGTGCCAGGTGGTGCCGTCGTAGCGGTAGACGTGTCCGCCTTGCGGGTCGTCGGTTTCGCAGGTGCCGGCGTAGAGGTAGCCCTGGTGTACGGCCAGGGCCATGATGAAGGTGGCGGTGCCCAATTGGCCGCAGTCGGTCCACTGCTCGTCGGTGCGGTTGTGGTCTATGCCAAAGTGCAGGTTGCGGTAGTTGGACAGGCTGGTGCTGGCGGCGGAGTGGCGCTTGAGGCCCAGGTTAAAACCGCGGCGGTTGCTGGGGTCGAATTTGGTCAGCAGGTCGCCAATGGGGTCGTCGAGCTGGGCTTCGGTATGGATGTGTGCCGAGAGGGTGAAGTCGTCGGTGCCCAATTGCAGGGAAGGGCTGTTGGCGACCTCGATATAATTGCTGTGGCCGTCAAAGCGGGCGGCCTGGTTATTGTTAGAGCCCGGGGCGGCGAGGTCGGCGCCGTGGTTCTGGCCGTGGTTGTTGTTGCCCGAGGCGTCCTGGGCGTCGCCGGCCAGGGGCCAGTGACCAATGAGGGTGGCTGCCATGCGGTGTCCTTTCTGGGTAGGTGATGCCGACGCGGGGGCGGCAGGTCCAGTTGAAATCAGGACTCGGATTTCAGCAGCCGAATATCTTCAATTAGGCGCTTGATGTCCAGGGGTAAAGTGCCGTTGTAGACGCCGCGGATGCGCTTGTGGGCGTCTACCAGAATAAAGTTTTCGGTGTGCAAGAAGTTGTTGGCGCCCTGGGGCTGGCCCAGGGTGGCGTCGGCAAAGAGGGACAGGTCGGTTTGGCGCTGGTTGTCGGCGTTTGGTCTAACAGTGCCAGAATTGAATAGAGATTGACGCAGACGACCAGCGCTAGCCCAACAGTTTACCAGGGATCTGCCCTAAAATATGGCATAGGAAATGGACGAC
>CAXGRO010000531.1:0-4368 GCA_964012055.1 uncultured bacterium | reverse complement strand
ATGGTAATCCCCCGCGCCTTCTCCTCCGGCGCCCTGTCCGTATCCGTCCCCGTCAACGCCTTAACCAACAACGTCTTCCCGTGGTCAATATGCCCCGCCGTACCAATTATCGTATGCCCCATAGCGATCTGCGATTCTATACCTATATTATTATTCATGGCAGAAATCATCACCATCCACCCCGACCGCCTCAAAGGCCGCCACATCCGCCGCGCCGCCGACACCCTGCGCCGCGGCGGCGTCATCATCTACCCCACCGACACCATCTACGGCCTCGGCTGCGACATCACCAACAAACAGGCCATCGACCGCATCCGCCGCATCAAAAGCCGCGACGCCAAAAAACCCATGTCCTTTGTGTGCGCCGATTTGACCAACGTAAGCCAATACGCCCACATCTCCAATTTTGCCTACCGCATACTCAAGCGCCACCTGCCCGGCGCCTACACCTTTGTATTGCCGGCCTCGCGCCAAACCCCGCGCCTATTGCAGACCAAACAAAAAACTGTGGGCCTGCGCGTGCCCGACCACCCCGTACCCCTGGCACTGGTGCAAGAATTGGGCAGTCCCATCGTCAGCACCAGCGCCAACCGCAGCAACGAAGAAGTGCTCACCGACCCGCAGGAATTGCAAGACACCCTGGGCCATGAGGTCGACCTCATTCTCGAATGCGGCCCCCTGCCCGTCTTGCCCTCCAGCGTCGTCTCACTGGTGGGCGACCAGGTCGACGTTCTGCGCCAGGGTCTGGGAGACATCACCCTCTTTGACGAAGAATAAAACGCTAAGCCTCCTCTTCTTCCTCTTCCCCCTCTTCTTCCTCAAAATAATCGCCGTAGAGTTCCCGCAACTCGGGAGTTTCCTGCACGTAGGCGCGCCACGCCCCCATCAGGGCGTCGTTGTCGACGCATTTGTGGCAGGGGACCAGCAGGTTGTTCTGATTAACACCCTGGTAACCGCGCTTGAAGCACGCCTTGCAATTGCTGTCGTTGCGGTGCTCCAGGGCCAGTTCTTTGGCGCGGGCCAGATGTTCGTCGGGCAGGCGCGGTATTTCTTCCATATATTCTTTCTCCGTGTTTGCGCAATAGAATAAAACGAAAGATGCCCCAATCCATGTCAGAGCGCAATAGAATTGTCCTCGCCCTGCTACTAACCGCCACCGCCGCCTGGGGCCAGCAGTTTACTCCCTACGCCGCCCGCGGCGAATTTCTGCTGGGACCGCCGGGCAGCGGCGGCGCCGGACTCTACGGTTACGTCAACCCCGCCCTGCTCACCTACGCACCGCCCAGCGGCACCGCCTTCGCCTGGTCCGACCGCGGCGGGGGTGTGGGCGACTGGGGGCTTTTCAGCAATATATCGCGCCTGGGGTTTGGCGTACTGCACCAGGAATTGCCCGGCAAAGACCTCAACGAATATCGCATTTCTTTGGCCGGCGGCAACCGCAACACCGGGATGGGGCTGGCCTACGGCTGGTCCGGCGGCAATACCACCGGGCGCCGCAACCTGCTGGCCCTGGGCTCGCTGCTGCGCCCCGCGCCCAACCTGTCGCTGGGCCTGGTGCTCAGCACCGCCCTGTCGGGCTCGGCGCGCGAAGCGCTCTTTGACTTGGGCTGGCGCCCCGGCGGCAACCCGCGCCTCACCTTCTTTGCCGACTACGCCCTGGCCAATAAAGACCTGGGCGACGACTTTTGGAGCGGCGGCCTGTCCTTTGAAGTTTTGCAGGGGGTGCGCCTGAGCGGCCGCTACTTCAACAATAAAACTATTAGTATAGGCGTCGACATAAGCCTGGGCCATCTCAGCGCCCAGACCCAATCGCGCTTTGACGAAGCGCGGGACCACACCTTCAACACCTATGCCTTCAGGCTGGGCGACTACCAGCCCGGCGTCTTAACTCGGCGCTTGGCGCCCCGGGATCGCTACCTCGACCTCAACCTCTTTGGCCCGGTGCGCCACCGCAAATACACCTTCTTCGACCCCTCCCGCACCCTGGTCGAACTACTGGCCCTCATCGAGCGCGCCAAAAACGATGCCGGCATAAACGGCATTGCCGTCAACGTTTCGGGCATGCGCATCAACCCGGCCATGGCCTGGGAGGTGCGCCAAGCCATGAGTGAATTTAAAGCGGCGGGCAAGCGCGTGGTGATCTACCTCGACCGCGCCGATTTGCGGCGCTACCACTTTGCCTCAGTGGCCCACCACCTGGTCCTCGACCCGGCCGGCATGGTCATTCTGGATGGTTTTGTCGCCGGCCAAACCTACCTCAAAGGCGCCCTCGACAAATTGGGTATTGGCGTTGAGGAGTGGCGTTTCTACGACTACAAATCGGCCTTTGAATCTCTGGTCCGCCACGACATGTCGGACGCCGACAGGCAGCAAACGCAGGCCCTCATCGACGACTTTTACGCCCTGGCGCGCGAAGAAATTTGTGCCGTCCGCCCCATCGACCCCAACGAATTCGACCGCCTGGTAGACGAAGAAACCCTCTTCCTGCCCCACGACGCCCTACAACGGGGCCTGGTAGACGAATTGGGCCGCTGGGACCAGGTCAAAGAGAGCATTGCCAGATGGGAAGGCGAGGAGCGCCCCCTGGTGGAACCGTCTGCCCTGCCCGTCCCCCGCGACCCGCGCTGGGGCGAACGACCGCACATCGCCCTGATCTACGCCCTGGGCGTATGCGACATGGACAGCGGCATTGCGGCGCGCCGCCTGGTCAAAGATATTGAGGCGGCGCGCGACGCCCCCCTCGTGCGCGCCGTAGTCCTGCGCGTCGACTCGCCCGGCGGCGTTCTCTTGCCCTCGGACCTGGTGGCCGCAGAGATTAAAAAAACCCGCGACAAAAAACCCGTCATCGTCTCCCACGGCCGCGTCGCCGCCTCGGGCGGTTATTGGATTTCCATGTACGGCGACGCCATCGTCGCCGCCCCTAACACCCTCACCGGCTCCATCGGCGTCATCGGTGTTTGGCTGTACAACCAGGGGCTAAAAGAAAAAATGGGCCTGTCCACCGACCGCGTGCAGGTCGGCCGCCACGCCGATTGGGATTTTGGCATGACGGTCCCCCTCTTGGGGCTGGCCCTGCCCGACCGCAACCTGGAGGCCGACGAAAAGAAAAAAATGGAGCGCACCATCCGCTCGCTCTACGCCGACTTCCTCACCAAAGTCGCCGCCGGGCGCGACCTTTCTCTCGAAGAAGTAGAAGCTCTCGCCCAGGGCCGCATCTGGTCGGGCCGCGCCGCCGCCGCCAACGGCCTGGTAGACGAATTGGGCGGCCTGGCGCGCGCCGTGCAATTGGCCAAAGAAAAAGCCGGCCTCGACGACGAACCCGTGCACCTGGTCGAATACCCCCGGCGCTCCCTCTTTGACCCCAATGCCTTCAAACCCGCCCTGCTCTCTAGCCAGGCGCGCCAGCGCACCATCGTACAACACCTGCAATTCCGCCTCGAACACAACGGCCAACCCCTTCTTATGGCCCCCACCGAAACGCTCGAAACATTCTACACTGAGGAGGATATCCGATGAACGCCGCACAAAAACTCTACGCCGACATGGGCGCCAAGCCCGTGATCAACGCCCTGGGCAACCGCACCATGCTGGGCGGTTCCAGCCCCGCCCCCGCCGTACTCGAAGCCATGCAGACGGCCGCCCGCTACTACGTAGACATGGACGAATTACTGGTGGGCACCGGCGAGCTCGTCTCCACCTGGCTGGAGTGCGAAGCCGCCCTCGTAACCCCCGGCTGCGCCGCCGCCCTGCTTTTGGGTACCGCCGCCTGCCTGACCGGCACCGACCCGGCCAAAATGGAACAACTACCCGATACCACCGGCCTCAAACGCGAGGTCGTCATCCAAAAAGCGCAGCGCTACAAATACGACCGCGTGGTGCGCCTGCCCGGCACCCAACTGGTAGAAGCCGGCACCCCAACGGGCACCACCGCCGCCCAACTCGACGACGCCATAGGCCCCAACACCGCCGCCGTGCTCTACCCGGCCATAGACATGCCCGGCGATCTGGTCCCCATCCAGGACGCCATCGCCATCGCCCACCAAAACGGCGTCCCCATCATCGTCGACGCCGCCTACCGCGTCTTCCCCCTCGAAGGCCTCAAACAGTACACCGCCTGGGGCGCCGACCTGGTGGGTTACGGCGCCAAGTACTTTGGCGCCCCCAACTCCTCCGGCGTGCTCTGCGGCCGCAAAGATTTGATCGACGCCGCCCGCCTGCACGGCTTCGCCAGCTTTGAAAAATACGAGGCCGGCGGCATCGGCCGCCCCCTAAAGATCGACCGCCAGGAAGTTGTAGGCGTGGTCACCGCCCTGCGCCTCTGGCTCGACATGGACCACAACCAGCGCTTTGCCGCCGCCCCCCGCCGCG